>NZ_CACSIH010000029.1:0-27542 GCF_902705805.1 Alteromonas alvinellae
AGTACATAGCGTTAATATTTCTTATACTCCACCACCACAGTGAGTCGAACAGTGCTAAAGCACTACGCGCCATGCCCGGCGCACCACCATAAAAAAACGATGACCGAAGTCATCGTTTTCTCTGAATTTTGAGTTTCCTTCTCAGCGATCCCTTGCGACTAAAATCTTCCCGATTAAAATCCGTATACGCCCCTTTCCTTCTTTTCTCACATCATCCTGCGTGAGCTGTTCTTCCTGAACAGATCCCTTTCCATTATTCCTATATAAGCTGTACATCCTGCTACAGCATTCTCCATCCCGGAGTTGTCCTTTTAGGCCTTCCCGACCGGTCCTTTATCCTTAAACAGAGTTCCTTACCCTGTCTTACTCATCCTGAGCAATCCCAAGTTCGTCCGTGTGTCTTCCTGACTCGTCGTGTTTCCTTGTGACACGTTCATAGTACGCTTATAACTAAAGAACGCTAATCCACTGTCGGATATTTTTGCGTCAACTTTGCCGGCCAAAGCTGACAAAAATAAATTTAATTCATATTTTTCATTACGTTAAAAATGAAGCGACGTTTTTAGCACAGACAAGCATCCACCATATCTCACAGCTTTGTAAGATATTTCGTACAAGAAGAAAGGGAAATCGTCTTATCCTTTTGGCTAAGTTCCAAACATCGAAAATTTGCGTACTCAAAGAAACAGTCGGGGAGCTTTATAATCTGGGATTAAAAGATTGCATAGTCTGTCTGCAATTCGGTATAAGTATAGCTAAGTGTTGCAGTAGCGCCAGAGCAGGCCACTATTAACCCGCAGCCATGTATGAAAACGGACTTTATAAATGACCTCAGCCCATCCCCTCAATAAAGCAAAATTAGTGCATGGTATCCTGGCCGCTTTAAGTGTGGGCTTAATACTCTGGGTAGTGAGACAAGAAGTCAATCTGTTGCTGATGCTTGGTGTTTTTAACCTGGTTTGGATAGTGCAGTGGTACAAAACCATGCCCGACGCCACGGTAAAGGATCCGGTAAAGTATGTAACGTTTAACAACGGTCATATTCAGTTTGGCTCAACCTCAATTACGCTCCACAAAGTGACACGGGTGGCGTTAGAAACCACAAGGGAACATTGCTATTTTTCCCTCCCCTATAATCCAACAACACCGGGAAATCCGCCGGGCTTTGTTTTTCCCGCCAGCAAAGCAGTGGAGTTTAAACGCTATCTTCAGACAGAACTTGGTGATATTCATTTTATCCATTAGTGAGCTGCACCGTTAATAGATAAGTAATAACAGTCCTTTACGCTGCGCACAGGAAGTTGCCAATTGCCTGCTAACTGGCAAGCAAGTTACCAGTCACCCTGCTTTCGCTCGTTCGACACAAAAACAACAAAACAATTTAACTTCATAGACTTACGATAGTTTAATCGGTAAATTTTAGTTTGGCACCCGTTTTGCTAAATGTTGTTAATTAAAGAAATGCTAAAGCAGTAGCCATTACAATAAAGTTGTTGTTAAACATCTATACAGGCAACAACACATTAATAACTGTTCGATTTCGCAGTAAGGTAAAAACATGACACGTACACAAAAAATATCCAGCGGCCTTCTACTCACACTTGCTACCACCGCACCGGCCTTTGCGCATACCGGTCACGAGACGGTTCAGAATGCTTTTTTGGCTGGTTTGTCGCACCCCCTGATGGGTATTGATCACCTTATTGCCATGGTAGCAATGGGCTACTGGGCGTCAGGTTTTGCAGGTAAACAATGCAAGGCCATGCTTGCCGCATTTTTTGCATTATTGATTGGTGGTTTTTCATTAGGCTTAGCAGGTTTCAGCTTTTCGTTTATGGAAACGGGCATCGTCCTGACATCTGTAATCACCGGCTTACTTATTGCCACTCGTAAGAACGTAACTCAGGGCCTGGCGGTTAGCCTGGCTGCCTGTTTTGCAATGTTTCACGGTTTTGCCCATGGTCTCGAGACCGCCGGCTCCGTCCCTTATCTGTTTGCTTCAGGTTTCCTCGTTACCAGCGCCACACTGGTAGCGGCGGGCTTTGCTGTGTCGAAACTGGTCTCGCGTAGCATCCCTTCTGCAAACAGAGTTATTGGGCTGGTAATTGCAATGATGGGAGTATCGTTGTTTTCAATTTAGGTGACCCACACCAACTATTGAATGCCATGGGCGGGAGCCGATCTTAGGGTCGGCTCCTTTTTTGCGTTATTAACACCGATGGCTTCATATAATGTTGCGCTAACACATTATAAGCCAGCACAACCTTCACTAACTCAATTGCATATTACCGGAATGTTACCGTAAGCTATTAAGATTAAATAATATGTAAGGCATTCAGGGATGAGTGAGTCAGCTTTTTACTGTAAGCCCTTTCAAACCGTCTTGCGGTGCTGATATGAAAACAGAAAAAGAAATTCTCGCTGAATTTACAGCCCTTGTTTTTGAAAAGGGACAGCCATCAGCCATGGATATTTTTACCAAACAGAATCTGTTAAAAGGATCTTTAACTTCTGTAAGGCTGGCAGCTAACGACGCATTAGAACTGTCTGCTTTAATGCGCCAGGATGAACAGAACAAGTTGAATCTTAAAATGAAGGAGAGCGGTTTACCTTCTCTCACTACGATGCATAATAAGGCATTCAGAAACTTTCTTAAGATTGCCAATCGGGGCATCATCAAAAAAGAACAAGAGTACCAGCTGGTGCGCTCTGTATCAGAAACAACTATTTTAAGTTTGGAACAACAGTCCATTGCTTATAAATTGTTGGAGAGCTACGAACAAACGCACAGCTAACAAAAAATTATGTAAGCGCTAGCAGATCCGCGGCAGTTGCTCACCCACCAGCATATCCAGAATGCGCTCTCCGCCAAAGTGAGTTTTCACCAGCACGCGGTTATAGTTCGATTCAATGACTTCACCAATAATAGCTGAATCTTTACCGGCCGGGTGATTACGCATCGCCTCAAGCACCGCCTCAGCTTTATCGGCCGGGACTGCCGCAACGAGTTTACCTTCATTAGCAAAATACAGTGCATCGAGCCCCAGGATCTCGCAGACACCGCGCACGGTATCTCTTACCGGGATATGTTCTTCCTGCAAACGAATACTGACGGCGGATGACTCAGCGAATTCACATAAAACCGTAGCCACACCGCCCCGGGAGGCATCACGAATAGCGTGCACATCCGGACACGCTTTCAACATGGTTTGGACTAACTCATTTAACGCCTGGCAGTCGGTTTCCAGCGTCACATCGAGCGCCAGATCACCGCGGGCATTAAGTATTGCCGCGCCATGATCGCCTATCAGGCCATTAACAATAATTTTGTCGCCTACCCGGCAGTTAGACGCTGAAATATCAACGCCTTCAGGGATCACCCCTATGCCACTGGTATTGATAAAAATTTTATCGCCTTTGCCTTTCGGTACCACTTTGGTGTCGCCGGTGACGATGGTCACTCCGGCCTTATCAGCGGCGGCTTTCATTGACGCAACCACACGCCGCAGGAGCTCAACATCGAGCCCTTCTTCTAAAATCATACCGCAAGACAAATACTTTGGGATCGCGCCAGACACAGCAATATCATTTACCGTCCCGTTCACCGCCAGCGAGCCAATATCGCCGCCCGGAAATTCTACAGGGTCTACCACGTAAGAATCGGTGGTAAACGCCAATTGTGCGCCACTTTGCATTAGTTCAGCCAATTCAAACCGAGCCTGATCTTCCAGTTGCTCCAGGTCGGGATTAGCGAAGGTCCCCACAAATACATCTTCAATCAGATCGCGCATGGCCTTGCCGCCTGCGCCATGAGCCATGGTGATGGTTTTGGCCCGCAGGGTCCGTTTAGGTTTATTCATACTGCTTACTCGGTTAGTTAAACGGCTTGTTTTACGTCGATTTTGCCATAGCTGTAGTAGGCGGAACAGGCGCCCTCAGTCGATACCATCAACGCGCCAATAGGTGTTTCGGGGTTGCACTGCTCGCCAAACAATTTGCACTCCCAGGGCTTGAGAACCCCCTTGAGCACTTCGCCACACTGGCAGGCTTTAGGATCGGCCACGTGGGCAGGCTCTACGGCAAATAAGCGTTCAGCATCAAATCGGGCGTATTTTTCACGAATGCGCACCCCTGAATGGTCGATTGACCCCAGGCCCCGCCACTCAAAAAATTCGCGCAGCTCGAACACTTCACCAACGGCTTTCAGGGCGTTATTGTTACCCTGCTCGGGAACAATTCGTTTGTACTGATTTTCCACCAGCGCCTTGCCATCACGGATTTGCTCTACCACCATCAGCATGGACTGCAGAATATCCAGCGGCTCAAAACCGGCAATCACCAGCGGGCGTTTATAATGACTGGCAATAAAATCATAAGGCGCTTTACCAATCACCATCGATACATGACCGGGCCCTAAAAAGCCATCGATAACCATATCTGGTGAATCCAGAATCGCCTTGATGGTAGGAATGATGGTGATGTGGTTGCAGAACAGCGAGAAGTTTGTGATGCCTTCCCTATCCGCCTGTAGTAGCGTTAATGCCGTACTCGGCATAGTGGTTTCGAAACCCAACCCAAAAAACACCACGTTTTTATGCGGATTTTTACGGGCAATATCCAGTGCATCCATGGGGGAATAAACCATACGTACATCACAGCCATCAGAATTGGCCTGTTGCAGGCTTTTTTTCGAGCCTGGCACACGCATGGCATCACCAAAAGTGGTAAATATCACATCAGGTTGTTCAGCAATGGCAACGCAGTCGTCTACTCTTCCCATCGGCAGCACACAAACCGGGCAGCCAGGCCCATGTACCATTTCAATCTTATCGGGTAACAATTCTTCCAGTCCGTAGCGAAAAATAGAGTGCGTATGGCCTCCGCATACTTCCATTATTTGTAACGGGCGTTGGGCGGTGGTGGGGATTTCCTCTACCACGGCATGGATGCGTTCAAGCACTCGCCGGGCCATTTGAGGATCGCGAAACTCATCGACAAACTTCATTATTTCTTCTCCTGAGACAACCGGTTGTCAGCCAGCAGGCTGTGCACCAGATCCCATAAAATGTGATAGCAGGCCAGGTGACATTCCTGAATGCGGTGAATACTGTCGCTGGGTACGGTAATACAATCATCGGTGAGTTGTTGTCGTTGCAGCTCTCCACCGGTTCGGCCGGTAAAGGCAATCACGCTCAGATCCATGGCCCGGGCTTTTTTGCAGGCTTCGATTAAGTTGGCTGAGTTGCCACTGGTGGAGAACACCACCAGCGTATCACCGGGGCTGGCCAGCGCGGATAACTGCCGGGTGATGACATGTTCGGTACCCACATCATTACTCACTGCCGTCATCATCGCGGTATCCTGAGATAAGTTGATAGCTGGCAGCGCTTTGCGACCGGTAGTAACCGGGTGCATAAACTCTACAGCCAGATGCGCGGCATCACAGGAAGAACCGCCATTGCCTGCGGTTAACAATTTTCCCTGTTGTGCATAACTGTCCGCAATGCGTTTTGCAGCAGCCAGCAAGGTCTTGCTGTGGCGCTCAAAAAAAGCCTGCTTCACGGCGATACTGTCACGCGCTTTAGCCTGAACAGAGGCAACCAGGGCACTATCTAACTCGTCGTTATCATTAGGGTTAACAGCCGGAGCCTGGCCGGTAAAGGGGTACAATGCCGACAGAACTGACTGGTTATCGGTAGGCTCGCTCATCACCGTTATCCCTGCGCACCCTGCTGCATGGCGTCGAGTTCTTCCTGTAACTCACCAATCTCAGCAAGAATCTCCAGCGTTCGCCGGGCTTCTTCCTCATCGATAATGCTCATGGCAAAGCCCACATGCACCAGCGCCCAGCTACCCACTAAAGTTTGCAGGTTACCATCAGCAGGCACCACACAACTTAAGTTAGCTTCGCGTTTTACACCGGAAACCTGAACAATGCCGGTTTGCATGGCCTCATCGCTGATCGCGACAATCTGGCCGGGGATCCCTAAACACATACTGATATTCCCCTTAATGCTGTTTACTGGTTTCTGAGTCGCCGGATTTCTCAAGCTCGTAGCGTTCCAGCTTGGAACGCAATCCTACCCGCGATAAACCCAGTTCCAGTGACGCGCTGCTTTTATTCCAGCGATGGCGGATCAACGTCTCGCGCAGAATGCGTTTTTCCAGCAGCTCAACCTTTTCTTTTAGCGTGCCTTCAAGGCCAGCAAACATATCAATGTCTTCATCCTCTCCGCCAGGCGCCGCTCTTAAGACCCGCGGATTGAGCAGGTCTGCAGTTAGCCATTCGCCTTCACACATTACCAGCATGCGGCGTACCTCATTTTGTAATTCACGCACGTTACCCGGCCAGCTGTACCGTTTCATACAGGCGATGGCTTCTTCACTAAAACCTTTTACCGGCTTGTCGAATTGATGCATGGCGGTTTGTAAAAAGCTGTTTGCCAGTACCGGAATATCTATCGTACGGCGAGACAATGCCGGCAGCTCCAGGGTGACTTCGGCTAAACGAAAATACAGATCCTGCCTAAACCGGCCGGCGCGCACTTCTTCTTCGAGGTCTCGGTTGGTTGAAGCCACTACCCGCACATTGACCTTGCGGCGCTGTTGCTCGCCGAGGCGGCGAATTTCACGCTCTTGCAGAACCCGCAACAATTTAACCTGAAATGCCGGGCTGATCTCACCAATCTCATCCAGAAAAATAGTGCCGCCATCAGCCTGTTCAAACAGACCCACATGGTCGGTAATCGCGCCGGTAAACGATCCTTTTTTGTGGCCAAACAATTCAGATGCCAACAGTTCATCGGGCATGGCACCGCAGTTTTCTACCACAAACGGCCGGTCTGAACGCAAGCTGTTGTAATGCAGCGCCCTGGCAAAGAGTTCCTTACCCGCACCAGATGGGCCGGTGATCAGCACCGAGACATCATAAGGCGCAATTTTGCTGACCTGGTCACAGATTTTATTCAGCGGGCTTTGCGCATGGCGTTTTATCTCTTCAAGCTGAAAGCTATTACGCAGATGGGCTTTTTTCTCACTAACCTGCTGCTCGGCCTGCTCTTCGGTAAGACGCATCTCCATATTCAGCAGTGCATTCTCACTTTGTAAGGCGCACATCCGGCACGCACTGCGGATAATCATTAGCAGACTTTCCGGGTGCCAGGGTTTGGTGATGTACTGCAAAATACCTGCTTCGTTGAGGCCTTTGATAATGTCTTCTGAGTCGGTATAGCCAGACAAAATAAGCCGGGCGACCTGAGGCCAGCGATCCCGCACTTCGGTTAGCAATTCCACACCGGTACGATCCGGCATGCGCTGATCGCACAGGATCACCTGCACGTCATGGCTTCTCAGTAATTCCAGCGCCAGGTCGGCGCTATTGGCAGTTAATACGTCAAACTCTTCATCCAGAGTTCGCTCAAGAGTTTCAAGCGAACGGACTTCATCATCAACGCATAACAGAATAGGACGTTGAGATGTGGTCATTATAAGATTGCCTTAAACTGCTCTACCTGTTGTTGCAAAAGATAAATACGCGATTCAATGATGGCTGCCCGTTTGGTGTTGATCCAATCAAGCCACTCCTGCATGCCCTCGCCGCTTTTGGCTGACAGCTGAATAATACGGATTTCCGGATTGACCCGTTTGGCGTACTCAATGCATTTCTCGACATCAAAATCCAGATACGGCAGCAGGTCAGTTTTATTCAGGATCATCAATTCTGAAGCATGGAACATATCCGGATACTTCAGCGGTTTGTCTTCGCCTTCGGTGACCGAAAGAATCGACACTTTTGCCGCCTCGCCCAAATCAAACGAGGCCGGGCAAACCAGGTTACCGACATTCTCGATAAACAGCACGCCGCCGGTCATCCCGGAAAAGTTCTCCATGGCATGACCGACCATGTGCGCATCGAGGTGGCAACCTTTGCCGGTATTGATCTGAATAGCCTGAACGCCGGTTTCGCGGATGCGGTCTGCGTCATTGGCCGTTTGCTGATCGCCTTCAATTACGCCTACGGTGTAACGGTCTTTAATGCGGTTAATGGTTTCAGTCAGTAAGGTGGTTTTACCTGATCCCGGGCTGGAAACCAGATTGAGCACAAACAACGACTGTTGTTCAAAGCGTACCCGGTTTTGCGCGGCGTACTGGTTATTTTTACCCAGAATATCCTGCTCAATTTGCACCATTCGGCTTTGACTAAGGCCTGCCACATGGGCATGAGCAGGGCCTTTGCCGAAGTGAATGTTATCGCCATCACTTTCAATGCCGCTGTGGTCATGCTGGTCTTCATGACTGTGAGCGTGTGAATGGTCGTGACTATGTCCACCATGATGGTCGCCATGATGGTGATGATGATCATGGTCGTGATGATGATGCCCGTGGGCATGTGAATGATCATGACTATGCCCATGAATATGAGTGTGATCATGGCTATGCCCGTGGGCGTGTCCCTCATGCCCTTCTATTTTAACTTCACCTTCTGAACAACCGCAAACCGTACACATGTTTATGCCACCTCTAGTTCTTTTATTCTCATTTCTTCACCCTGCGTTATCTGTAAGTGATAACTGCCACAAACAGGGCAACTGTCATAGCGTTGCGTGACCGGGACGGTATCCAGACACTGCAAACAGAAGGCTTTTCCCGGCATTTTTATAATGTGCAGGCTGGCGCCTTCGGCCAGACTTCCTCTTATTACTGCATCGAAACAAAACGTTAGTGCGTCGGCTTCGATAGTGGCGAGCGGGCCAATCTCGACCCACACCGCTTTGACTTTTTCAAACGACTGGCTCACGGCCTGTTCTTCTAATACCTGCAGGATCCCTTCTGCAATAGACATCTCATGCATGGACTAACTCCAACTGCCACGACACACAAGGGTCGAGAAGTTTTATCAGGGTTTCCGCCACCGGGGTTACCTGATCCCAGGGTAAATATAGCCCTTCCAGCATGGTTTTGAGACTCCCCTGGGGATGAAAATTCCACTCAGTGGGGGCAATAATCTGGTATTTAGCTACGTGATTACGGTTATCCAGTTCAACTTTATGTAGCAGTGAACCTCTGGCCGTTTCGACTACAGAGCAGCCGCGCACGCCTGTACCCTCAGCCTGACTAAACTGATGCTGGCGGACTATTGATCTGAGCCTCATTGGCGCTGTGGTTATTTCACGGTAAAGCGAGCGCAGGCGACTTTCAATTAAAAATCCCCTGGCTTCAATATTTTGTCGAGCCCAACGGCCAGTCTCGGCCGGTGCTCCGTTAACGGTTGGCTGATGACAAAATTGTTCCGCTTCCGCAGCCTTTAACGATGTCAACACTACCGTCAGCTGTTGCGACTCAGTTAAGTTTAACGTTTTTGCGGCCAGTCCTAACGGGTATTTACCGCAGGCTTTCAACAACTGACATACCTGGGTTGATAATCCCATCGTTGCTAACGAGGATCCTGCCTGGTTGGCCGGTAATAATGGCTTAATAACCTCTTCCAGTTGCCGGGCCAATTGCTCTAGCGCCGGCTGACAACCCGCCTCACCGGATGTTGCCGAAGACAGGGTTAAACTCCAGTCAAGTTGCTTACGGCACTGATTAAACCAGTCCACCACATTACTCATTCTGGATTTATGTTGCGGCGCCCAGTTGGTCACCCAGCTAAACACTTGCTCCCGTAAAGACTCTGCAAATAATAGCGTATCCCGGGCTTGTTTGATGACTAACGTTTCGCTAATGCCAGCGGCGCTCTCTACGGCTCTGAGCGCGGCGATTAACTGCCCCATCCCGCAAATATAAAAGAGCGATGGCATCATCGCCAATACCCGATCAACCGGTTTTTCCCTGAACAGGCGGGTAACGGCAAACGGGCGGGTATTGTTTATCTCAACGGCTTTGATATGGTCACGGTTATAACAAATGGTTACTTGTATGCCGCCGGTAAGCGGATTAGTCGCTGTGTTATGCGCTTTACTTCCGGCAGCCAGTTCTGCAGCAATATTCATGGTCTGCTGTCCTCCCGCCGGGCGAAGTTGCCGGTTAAGAATGCCCGGCGACTCACCTGTGGCGTCTCATCATCGGCCACTTGCTGTGCACTCCCTGCATCACAGTCTTGTGCATCAAGCTCAGCGGCCTGGCGCATTTCGCTATGAACCGTATAGCTTTGATGTCGTTCTGAAGGCGCAACGTTTTCGGCATCAAACAACGCTGCCAACACTTCCTGCGCGGTTTCCATCGCTATGCTCTGTGATGAAAACTCAAACATCGGTGAAAACACCGAGCAGGTGGCAAAATCGCCACATTCTCCGGCATAAGCACGGATAAACTCGTATTGGCCGGAGGGCAATTTCTGACGAAATTTAGCACCAACCTGCTGAACGTTATGATGAGACGCCTCGCCCGGGAGCAACACAATATTCATACACCAGGGCGTAACGATAATGCCCAGCCAATTGTCTTCCCATGACAAAAATTCGGTCGCATCCACTGCGAGCTTATTATTGTATACCGGCAGGCCTGCCATTTTGCGGGCTACCGATTCATAGAAAGCGACAACTGCTGTACCGTTTGACACTGTTAGTCCTCTATCACCATAAACTGATCGCGGTCACCATCACATTCCGGACACCGCCAATGGTCAGGCAGGTCGACAAACGCCGTGCCTGGTGGAATTTGCCAGACCTCATCACCTTCCGCCGGGTCGTAAACATACCAGCATATCTTGCATTCCAGTCTGGCCTGCTTATCTATCCGGCTGGCGTCGCCTAAATAACTGCCTTCAAAACCCTGAAAACTCATTCTGCCTTCCTATACCAGTGCATCGCGAATTTCAGACAGACGGACCGCTGAATCGGCCAGATCCTCGGGGGCGGCGCAAGCCACTGCGGGTATTGCCACAATTTCCAGAGTGTCCAGGATTAGTTGGTCGGTACTGTTGTAATACTGCACTCGCCACAGGCCATCCACCTGAGTCGACGTGATCCGGCAGTTGCCGTATCCGCGGGACAAAATGGTGACACTGCCGGTACCGGTAGTTTCGGTCAGACTGTAGTGGTCTTCAGGCGAAAAAGGTAACAACGACAGGTTTATTACATGCGAAGCCATCCCTGGGTCGCGCTGGTAGTCAACTGAGGTATCCGCAATTTCTATCAATACTGAAGGCGCATTCAGTAGTCCTTCTGGCAGGCTGGCGATTCGGGCGGGTAAATCCACCTTAGTGGCAAATGCCTGGTCTTTCACACATTCGGGGATCTCTGCCACCTCAATAGCTTCTGCAGTCACGTTACCCTGCTCGTCAAAGGTACGTAAACGCCAGATACCGGCCATTACCGTTTCCTGAATTCTGACCGGCTTATCGCCATCGATCAGAACGCTCACCTCGCCTTCACCGAGGATTTGATTAAGCAGGTTTAAGTCTGCCTCTGGTAGCTCAGTAAGCGTCATAATGCTGCTCTGACCGTTTTCGTTGATCTGGCCAAGCATAAGCTGGATATCGGCGAGGATACTCATGGCCTGAGGGCAACGTTCCAGCTCACTTTCTTCCGGAAACGATGGCATATCATAGGTGTTCATTTCCGATGGCATCTTCATGTAATCAAGCACCATGTCGCCTTCTGACTGGCTGCCCGGCCCGATTGGGACATTGACGATGTTTATACTGTTATCACGCATGTTGTTCCCCTATTGTCCGCAACTTTTACTCACCGGATTAAACACTACCGGAATACCGATACCCGGATCAGGGCGGGGCTCCAGCGTCAGAATTCGATTGATTTCGTGTACGTAGTCATCCCAGTTTTGCACTTTGGTAATGGCGTCGAGATACTGGCCATGCTTAAGAAACACCAGTGCCGGCCACGCCATAAAGTTATAACGGCCGCGACAGGCGGTTTGAATATCTTCAGATACCACCGCCGGGGTAAGCTGAGGAAACTGTTTGATCAGCTCTGGCAGGATCACAGCTACATCCAGGCTTTCCGGAAAGCGTTTAGGATCTTCGGTTAAAAACAGTACACTAATTGGTGTCTGCTCTATGAAACCTTCAAAATTATCGTCATCGAGTAAAGGGTAACCTAACTCGTCGATAAGACGATTGATCAGCGGTGAGTTCATAGTGTTCTCTTATCTTGTGTTATTTTAAAAGCGGTTTTAAATGGTCTGGTAGCTCAGGCTCGCGCTCGACCAGATCTTTAAAGCAATCGTCGAGATCAACACTTTGCCCGCACATCACCCGTTCTATAGCGCTGACGGCCTCTTCCACCTGTTGTGCCCGCGCTTCAGTGAGCACTTCCCGGGCAGCGTCTAAAAAGACTAACAACCAATCACCTGGTACTACATCGCCCACCAGCGATATATCAATCCAGCGCTGCTCTGCGCCACGCTGACAGTAAGCCTTGTGGCTGTCGGTGTGAATTACCTGAAACGGCACGCCAATACACATTACTTGGTACTTTCCCCTACAGCACTGCCTATGACACGGCTATCACCGGTACGGCAGGCTGCCTGCTCATCCGGGCGGCCCTGCTCATACTCACTCAGGTTTAACTGACCCGGCGCCAGTGCCTGCGACGTCCCCGCGCTTCGTTGCGCAGAAATACCAAACTGCGTCAGGTAGGCCAGCGCAATGTCGATAGCGGGTTGCACCTGCGCCTTTACTTCTTCGCGCAAACTGCCGCCAAAATCTTCCAGCTCAACCGGCTGACACCCCACCAGCAACAAATCTGCCGGGTAATGACCGGTAAACTCGGCCATGGCTAACACTTCCTGAAAACCGGTCTGATGCAGACTCATCTGTTTAGCGCCCATAAATTTAGGCACTTCGTCGTTATAGATGGTTTTTAAGGTGCCTGGTGCAAGGCCGTAATCAATAGCGTCGAACACCACCAGCACATCGGCTTCCTGAACATGCTGTACCAGATAAATGCCCTGGGTACCGCCATCCATGATCTTTACGTTTTCGCCAAACTCGTAATTCTGGTTGAGCGCCTCAACACAGCGAACACCAAACCCCTCATCGGCCCATAACACATTGCCAATGCCCAAAATAAGTATTTGCTTTTCATTCAATCGACTTTGCACGGTGTAAAACTCAAACTCTCTGGCGCTTGCGCTAATTACATTTTATTTACATACATCAAGTTGCATGCCAACTTAGTAAAAAATCAGGAATCACCGTATGGCGGGGTGTCACGGGGGGCGTTACAAGTAACCACAATAATATAAAGGATATAGATATAACAACACTATTCACCAATTGGAAAGTTACTAACCACCCTCTTTAACAAATCGGCGGCTGGCATCGTACAGCTCCCAAAGCTGTTGTTTTTCCAACCAAAACATCGGCGTAGTCTGAAAGTGTCGGGCCAGTCTGATAGCGGTATCGGCAGAGATCGCACGTTGGCCTTTGATAATTTCGTGTACACGTCGGCGGGATATGCCTAACAGTCGCGCCAGCTCAGACTGGCTGATATGCAGCGGTTTAAGATAACAACGCTCAAGAAATATACCGGGATGTTCAGGCTTGCGACTACTCAGGCAGTGGCTGCGAACATTGAGATTGAAGGCTGTCATCCGGTTGCTCAGAATAGTCATTAAAATGGGTTAAAGAAAAAGGGACGCAGGCGGGGTCAACAATTGCCTGCATCCCTCTGAGGAGCCTCAATCCGGCTTATCGTCCTTAAACATCCGCCAGCCGCTGATCATGGTGGAGATCAGACTTTGACGTGACATGATGTCTTCACGAATTGCCACATAGACATGGATCATAATAAAAGTGATCAGATACCACATGCCCAGGCGATGCCAGGTATGCACATCCTGACTCTGGCCAAACAGCGGGATCACCCAGCCAAACAACGTATCCTGCCAGCTTCCCTGCCCGGCACCTTCACTGTAAAGCGCAAAGCCTGTGAAGATCATAAAGATCATGCCGAGGATGAAGAAAAAGAACATGCCCAGTTGTGCCAGCGGGTTGTGACCGATGTACTTCTTGGGCGTCTTTTCCATAAACAGGTACCAGCGTACCTCGTGCCATACCTCTTTCCACCAGGCTTTCACAAAAAACTTGGGGAAGAACAGTTCACGGGAATGATGGTTCCCTACCAGTGCCCAGTACAACCGGCCGATAAAGCCCACGGTTACCACGTAAGCCGCGGCAAAGTGGGCAAAGCGAATGTAACCCATCAGGAAATTATCGCTGGCTTCCCCCGGTAAAGTGGGTAAAGGCTGACCGATAAAATACCCCGTCACGCACAGCGTGATGATGGAAAACACGGTTATCCAGTGCCATAAGCGCACTGGCGCCTCATAAACATAGACCGCGGTTTGACGGCGGGTGATAACCTTCTCATCACCACTGTGATGGTTATCCGTAAGCTGACTTCTCTCAACAGCTTTGCTTTTCACTGACGTAGACATAATTGAGTCTCCAGAGAGAGCAACAGAGTGCTCTCTTAACGAATTTTCACTTTAGTCAGTTCCTGACCGTCTTCACTCATTACGTGTGTGGAACAGGCCAGACACGGGTCAAAGCTGTGTAAAGTTCGCAGGATTTCAACCGGCTCATCAGGGCGCTCCATGGGCGTATTAAGCAATGACGCTTCAAACGCACCGATATTGCCTTCTGAATCACGTGGAGAACCATTCCAGGTAGTCGGTACCACTGCCTGATAGTTTTCAATTTTACCGTCTTTAATCTTAATCCAGTGACCCAGTGCACCGCGCGGCGCCTCGTTGGTGCCCACACCCTTGGCTTCTTTCGGCCAGGTTTTTGGATCCCATTTTTCCACATTGGCGGTAGAGGTATCACCGTTTTTAATGTTATTGACCAACTGATGCCAGTCATCCAGCATAGAGTCGACACACAGCTCAGAATCCAGTGCTCGCGCCAGGGTTCGGCCCAGCGTTGAAGGCAGGAACTGTTTTAAACCGAGGTCCATACCAGTGGCCTGGTTAAACGCCGACAGTGAGCGGTCAACTTGTTCCTGAACGTACTCTTTGCCAGAAGCATAAGCCACGATGTAGCGAGACAGCGGGCCCACTTCCATGGCATGACCTTTCCAGCGCGGTGATTTAATCCAGCTGTACTTAGCGCTTTCATCAAGCTCTTTAATATTTGTTTTGGTGCCTTTAAAGTTTGGCCCCAGTTCAAATTTCGCTTCTGTTTCACCGTCCCAGGGGTGCAGGCCTTTAGCGCCGTTAGCATACTGATACCAGCTGTGGTCCACGAACTCCTGAATTTCATCCGGATTACGCACATCCACCGGGTGTATCTCATCCCAGTTGCCATTGATAATCGCGCCAGCCGGAATGAGGTCGGTGGATTTATCGCCCGGTACCACTGTGTGCGTACCATAACTCAGCACGTTAGAAGCAGCCAGACCGCCGCCGTACAGCCAGTCTTTATAAAGCGTTGCAATAGCAATCACGTCCGGAATATAAACGTTCTTAATGAAGGCTTCGGCCTCGCGAATACGCTCCAGCACAAAGTTCAGGCTGGTCATATTGACTGGCGCGCCGGATGAGCCGGTACCGTCGAGATTAATCGCACATGGCACACCGCCAACCATAAAGTTAGGGTGTGGGTTCTTACCGCCGAAGATAGTGTGGATCTTAACGATCTCTTTTTGCATATCCAGCGCTTCAAGGTAGTGCGCCACCGCCATCAAATCCGCTTCAGGCGGCAGTTTATAAGCCGGGTTACTCCAGTAACCATTAGCAAATAACCCTAACTGGCCGCTTTCGATAAACTTCTTAATGCGGGTTTGCACGTCGCGGAAATAACCCGGACTGGACAGTGGATGTGACGACGATATTTTCTGCTGTAGGGCAGAGGTAGCTTTCGGATCGGCTTTCAGCGCATTAACCGGGTTCACCCAGTCCAGCGCATGTAGGTGATAAAAGTGCACCACATGATCGTGGATATTCAGGGTCTTATCCATCAGATGCCGAATAAGGTGCGCATTTAACGGAATATCAATGCCCAGCGCATCTTCTACCGCACGCACACTGGTGAGTGCGTGACAACCGGTACACACTCCACAAATACGTTCAACGAATGCCCAGGCATCACGCGGGTCACGGCCTTTTAAAATGACTTCCAGACCTCGCCACATGGTGCCGGTGGATACCGCATTGCGGATAATGTTGTTGTCGTCAACGTTAACCTCGCAGCGCATGTGACCTTCAATACGTGTCACCGGGTCCACCACAATACGGCGGCCAGAACTGTCGAGTAATTTAGAATTTAACGGCGTGTTCATTATTCTTGTTCTCCCTTATGCTGCGCGCGTTTCACCGCACTAACGGCAGCATGGGCAGCAATCGCTGCACCTACACCACCAGCAACGGCAGTGCCTACTTCATCAGCGTTCGATTCGATACCGAACTGGTTAATGTCAGTCAGACGGTCATAGAAGGAACCTTTGTCCCAGAAGCCATCTTCGGAACAGCCGATACAACCGTGGCCGGCCTGAATTGGGAAGGACGTGCCTTCGTTCCAGCGTACGGTTGAACAGGCGTTATAAGTTGTTGGCCCTTTACAACCCACTTTGTAAAGGCAGTAGCCTTTTCGCGCGCCCTCGTCATCCCACTGTTCAACAAACTGACCGGCGTCAAAGTGCGGCCGGCGATAACATTTGTCGTGGATACGCTGGCTGTAAAACATCTTCGGACGTCCCTGACGGTCCAGTTCCGGTACCTTGCCGAAAGTCAGCATATAGGTAATTACGCCGGTCATTACCTCTGCAATGGGCGGACAACCCGGCACTTTAATGATGGGCTTATCTTTTATCACTTTATGAATAGGCACCGCCTGAGTGGGGTTTGGACGAGCGGCCTGAACGCAGCCCCATGAGGCGCATGAACCCCAGGCAATAATGGCCGCCGCGTCTTTGGCGGCATGCTTAAGCTGGTCAAGGAATGGCTTACCACCAACGATACAGAACATGCCGTCTTCATTCAGCGGCGGATTACCTTCTACAGCCAGGATGTACTTACCCTTATACTTCTGCATGGTCTCTTCAAGAATCGCTTCGGCCTGATGGCCTGCTGACGCCATTAACGTATCGTCGTAATCCAGTGAGATCATCGACAGTACAACGTCTTTCACCAAGGGGTGTGCAGAGCGAATAAAGGATTCAGAACAACAGGTACATTCCAGTCCGTGCAGCCACAGCACGGGGGTACGCTCCTTGGTCTCCATGGCATTGGCAATACGCGGTGCAAACGCAGGGCCCAGGCCTAATGCAGCAGCAGTCAGGCTACAATACTTCAGAAAACTGCGACGGGTAATCCCCTGTCGCCGCATGACTTCGTAAAAGGTCTCTAATTGGGACATTCGGTCCTCCGGCAGTGATACCGCTGAAGTTACACTTACCTCAAATTTGCACGGCCAATCGGTCTTGGTTTTTGTTCTGATGTAAGTTGCGTTCAGCTATTATTTTTCTAATAACACAGCGTGGTGTTTTGTTAGTACGCACAAATCAGAATGCAAACAACAGACCAACTACAAAAACCATTTATTTTCATAAAGTTAGAATAAATCGAGAGAGAGTTACCTGAAGTCTACTTACCACTAGAAGAGGAAAGCGGAAAGTCTGTTTACACTGTGTTAACGGTGTTTCCAGACAGTAATTAATGAGGGGATGGCAGAGCAGAAGCTATGCCGGATAAAGCTGATTTTATTGATTTTTTGCCAGAGCAACCAGGGCCTGACCAAAGGCTATCCCGCCGTCATTCGCCGGCAATTGCTGATGCGTAAGGACTTTAAAGCCACTTGACTGCAAGGTATCCTGCAGCGCCTCACTAAGCAGCAGATTTTGCATCACACCACCGGATAACACTACGGTAGTAAAGTCGTAAGCCGCTTTTAACTTTAGCGTCATCTCACTAAGCGCAATCACCAGCCCTTTATGGAAAGCCATTGCCATTGCAGCTTTGCTCCGTCCCTGGCGTAAATCCGTTATAATCTGCTGCCACATCGCCTGAGGCACTACTTGATTATCAGTAATCCTGAGATGATAAGGTTCAACATCTTCCTGGCAGGTCTGAGCCAGCGATTCCAGCCGGATTGCAGCCTGCCCTTCGTAGGTTATTTGTGCCGGGGCGCAGCCAAGCGCCGTCGCAACGGCGTCAAACAGCCGGCCTGCAGAGCTACTCAGCGGGCAGTTTAACTGCATTGTCAGCATTTTTTCGAAGCTGTTGCACATGGGGTCTGCAAACTGTGGGCAAATATCGGTCATTTCTGCCAGTTGCCCGGCAGTGAAGCATTGTCGGAGCTGAGCATACAGCGACCGCCAGGGTGACTTGATCGCCTGAGCGCCACCAATTAAGGGGACCGGCGCTAGTGAGGCTATCCGTTTCATGGCAGCATAACCACCATATAAAAACTCGCCGCCCCACAGGGTCTCATCGGTGCCGAAACCGGTGCCATCCAGGCATATTCCGAGTACTGCATCGCCGGCCAGCGGATACTGATTGTCGCCCAGACAAGCGCCAATGTGCGCATGGTGATGCTGTACCCGGGTAAGGTGATTGCCCTGCTCTTCCAAGCTTACACCATGTTTTGTGGACAGATACTCCGGATGCATATCACAGACGTAATGTTCAGCAGCGTTTTCGTACAGCTCGCGATAAAGCTGCAAGGTGTGCAAATATTCATCGAACGTACTGGCATCGTGCAGATCGCCAAGATGTTGGCTAATCACCGCCCGGCCATCCTTAATCAGACACAGGGTATTCTTTAACTGGCCGCCCAAAGCGATAAGCGTCTGCCCGGCAGAGAAACCTGATGGTAACGGTAAGCTGGCAGGCGCATACCCGCGCGCGCGGCGCAGTATTTGTGTACCGTATTTACCCGCCACCACCACCGAATCATCCAGGCGGTTGTGGATTGGGCGATTGTGCAACAGCAACACATCGGCAATGTTATTTAACTGAGAGCGAGCCGCATCATTGGTGATCGCCTGGGGTTCCCCGGAACGATTGCCACTGGTCATTATCAGTGGAAAGTCTACCTCTGCCAGGAGCAGATGATGTACCGGCGAATAGGGTAACATCACACCGATTTTCGTATTGTCAGGGGCAACCGATGGCGCAATTTTATATTGCTCCGGGTTTTCCTGCCGGGACAACAGCACAACCGGCGCAGCAGGATGCGTTAACAGCGCCTCATCCTGCTCGTTAACTCTGGCAAACTGCCTGATTGCCTCAATATTCGAGGCCATTAATGCCAGCGCTTTATGGGGGCGCTGTTTTCGTTCACGTAATCGTTTCACTGCCTGTTCATTAGTGGCGTCACACGCTAAGTGAACCCCGCCAATCCCCTTTATCGCTACGATTTGACCATCCCGTAATGCCTCACCGAGGGCCTGAAACGGCGTCTCACTGGCGACTGGCTCACCACCGGGTGTTTCCAGCCAGCAATGAGGGCCGCAATCAGGGCAGGCATTTGGCTGGGCATGAAAGCGGCGATCGGCCGGGTTGTCATATTCCTGCTGACAAGCCGCACAAAGGGTAAATTCCACCATGGTGGTGGAGGCACGGTCGTAGGGAATTTGCCGGATAATACTCAGCCGCGGGCCGCAGTTGGTACAATTGATAAACGGATAATGATAACGGCGATCACCAGGCTGGAACAGCTCTGAAAGGCAATCCGGGCAGGTAGCGGCATCCGGTGCACAGCCGGTAGTAACGATCCCCGACTGAGATACGTCTATTGCAAAGGATGAAAATACAGGTAAATCCAACGCCTCTTGATGCATTGCATCAATCCGGGCCAGTGGCGGTAACTGCTGCAACATCAGCTCAGCAAACTCACCAGCCTGCGCCGCACTGCAATTAAGCTCAACTATAACGCCACCGGTATCGTTGAAAACCCGCCCGGTGAGCTTTAACTCTGTTGCCAGACGCCAGATAAACGGGCGAAAACCCACGCCCTGAACAATCCCGTTAACGCGTAAGCGCATTCCTTTGCTGTGTGGCATTAATGCACCGTGCAGGCCATACAGGGATCGAAAGAGCGGACAATATGTTGTACCGACACCGGTGTTTTCTCACCGTTCATTACCGGCGCGCCAACGACCGCCTGCTCCAGCGCACCGGGCTGTTCGTGTTGATCCCGGGGCGAAAAATTCCAGCTGGTCGGGGCGATGATCTGATAGTTACTGATCTTACCGTTTTTCACTTCCAGCCAGTGACCTAAGGCGCCCCGAGCTGCTTCAACCAGGCCAACGCCGGAGGTCTCGGCGGGCATTTCACCGTGATGACAAAAGGGCGCGGTAGGATCAATTTGCTTAACCCACTCTTCCATTTGCCCTACCACAATGGCCACTTCAAGCAGTCTGGCCACCACCCGGCTTAACACATTGCCACCATGGCGGCTTATCATGTCTCGCATCAGCGGGTGACCGTTAACTACCTGTCGCGCCAATGGCCCGACTTCCACCACCTCGTGACCTAAGCGGGGCGCCTTACACCAACTGTATCCCGCCTCGTTATCCAGCGTTGGCTGGGTAATTCCCTGCGCCGGCGGATGCGGATGGTCGGTGTCACTCATCCAGCTATGGGAGTGATCTTCGACTATTCGGGCGATATCCAACGGACTTGTCTGGCCATCTCTGTAGCTGCCAGCAGCCCACATCGGCTCATCAAGAGCACCATAAGCGCCGAAGCTGAGAAAATGATCCGTTGCCCTGCCAAGCTGGTGTAATTGTTGTACTTCAGCCACATGCAAAAAACGGCGGAAGTCAGAGCTGTGCCAGGGCTTTTGCTGATACCACTGCCATAATTCGGCTTCGCTTTTAAGCTGACTAATGGTGGTCAGACTATCGCCAAATAAAGTACTTTCGAGAAAACGCTTAAACCCGGCAACGATGGCCAGTAAACGCATGCGCTCTTTGGGCTCAATCGCTTTGGCTACCCCACCCGGCTGTAAACTCAGGGTGTGTGGCCACTTGCCGGCCATCAGCCCCATCAGGTGCAGAAAATCGGCCCGAGCTGGCAACATCTGCGTTGAGGCAGAGCCTGCAGTGGCTTTAAACCGCCCCTGAATATCACCAAACCAGCTAGCGCCAGCGTATGTGTCGCGGGCAAAATCGGGCATAAAAAACAGATAAAAATGCGTGATCAGATCGGTAATGTTTTCACTTGCCAGCACTAAGTTGGTACACAGCTCGCCGTTTTTCGGCATACTCAGTCCCATGGCATCAGCTAACGCCCGGGCACTGGCCACCGACTGGGTAACCGAGCAAATACCACAGATCCGCGGCGTATAAACCAGCGCATCCATGGGTTTGTGGCCCAGTAAAATTCGTTCAAACCCACGATACAGCGGCGAGTTTACTTCAGCTCGCTGCACTTTATCTTCGCCGGTTTCCAGGGTGATTTCCAGGTCCCCTTCCACGCGATTAAAGGGGCCTGCGACAATTCGGCTCATACTGCTACTCTCTGACTGCACATACTGATGGTTCAGCCTTTGCGTTTATGAATGGTGGGCGGATAAATTAGCTGCTCGGCAATGGCATTCTTTTTTAACCGTTCAGGCGTGGCCGCTTTAGACAATTGCGCCAGGGCAACAAACCATGCTTTGGGCATATCGGTTGGCAGGCCAACCGGGATCCCGGCAATTTTGGGCGTTTGGCAAAAACTGTGGCCCGGTTCTTCAAATTCGGGGGCGGTGCAATTAATACACGGGTAGCCACCGTTGGTACAGGAGCCCTGGCCATTCCAGGGCCGGCTGTTACAGTCAGCATGCGCCTGGGTGCCTTTACACCCCATATTTTCCATCATGCAACCGCGATCGCCCATATCCACCGCACTGGCTTTATATTCATAGAATTCGTTGCGGGAGCAACCATGATGCACCAGGTGATCGGCGTACATACGCGGACGACCAAACTTATCGAGTTGCTCATCATTGTGCTCACCCAGCGCTATGCTCATCAGGGTTTCGGTAACCCAGTCAGGGTGCACCGGACAACCGGCGATATTAACCACCTGATCGCCACTTTGCGACGTAAAATCCTTACCCAGCAGACCGCCCGCCATTTCGCCATCAAATTGCAGGCCCGTGGCATCAGTATCATTGGCACCAGCTGCCGTAATACATCCGTAGGCCGCGCAGCTACCAACGGCAACAGTGTAGCGGGCAATATCCGCCAGCGCTTTTACCCACTCAATCATAGGTTTGCCGGTACCGCCCAATATGTGAAACTTACCGGTGCCCATGGGGCCGGTCATCATAGAGCCTTCGATACAAAGAATATCCAGAATAATGTCACCGGCCAGGATCCCCTCGAGCATGGCAATACACTCATCACCGGTGGCTTCGCTTAATGATGGATGCCAGAGCAGATTGATGCCCGCATTTTCAAACAGGGTCAGGACATCGGGGGATTCGGCATTGAGTAACGACATGGAACAGCCGCCGCAACCACCGGATTGCAGCCATAACAGATTAAGCATCAGCGGACTCCCGGTTAGGTAAAAACAGGCTAGCGATTGCACCGCCATCGATATGATTGTCGATGGATAATTCGCCATTATGTTGCGAAACGATACCATAACTAATTGATAAACCTAAGCCTGTTCCCATTCCAACTGGTTTGGTTGTATAAAAAGGCTCAAAAATTTGCGGCGCATCGTCGGCGCTGATCCCAGATCCGGTATCCCTTATGGTCAATAACACGCCATCATTATCTGCACTGGCATTGATGGTTAATCTGCGCGTCTCGGAAGCAGCCATGGCATCTACCGCGTTTTCGATCAGGTTGACCACGACCTGATGGATCTGCCCGGCATGGCCATAAGCTTCCAGTGGTCGGGGAATGTTGTCTACCACCTCAACCGCAAAATCACTTTCTTTCATTATCCAGTGTAAAGCGGTATGCACCGCGTGACTGAGGTCGAAAGACGCTTTCTCCGACACCTGCGCAGACGAGAACTGACGTAAATCATTGACGATTTCTTTTACTCTGTCTGCGCCTTCCATGGTGCCATCCACCAGCGAATTGAGATCTTTGATGGCCTTTTCCAGACGCATGTTTTCACGCATCTCGCGCAGCGCGTCACGGCTTTCACCGCTGGCTACCGCATCAAAGTAAGTGCTGAGTTTATCGGTGTAACGACGTAACACGTGCATGTTGCCATACACAAAGCTGATGGGATTGTTCAGCTCGTGGGCTACACCTGCCACCAGACGACCCAGAGAAGCCATTTTTTCTGACTGAATAAGTCGTTGCTGGGCGAGCTGTAATTCAGCATGGGCAATATTAAGCTCTTTATAGGCTCTTTGCAGCTCACCAAGAGGGCGTCCTACCAGCACCATGCCCACAGACTTACCGCGGTGATTTAAGCGCGCCGTACAATTTACCGATAACGGTACACTGCCCGACTTGCCCTGTAATTCCAGCTCGTAGTCGCGCACAGACTGAGCACGCAGGCGTTCGTAAAAGCCCTGTACCTTGTCGTGCAACTCCGGGGCGATAAAGGTTAAAATAGAACGACCAATCAGAGCCGATTCAGACTCCCCCACCAGCTCGGTTAATGCCCGGTTTACGCCTTCAATGATACCGTCGTTATCACACACGACGAGCACATCGTTCATAGCACTTTGAATACTGTCAGAAAAGCTTTTGGCCTCTTCCAGCTCAACGTTTTTTTCTTCGACTTCGACCTGTGACTGCACCAGATCCGCATAGGCTTCATCCATTTTCTGGATGACACTTACCCAGGCATCTTCATTCTGAATGGCTTGTACCGGATTGAAGTCTAAAGAGTCTGACATATCTGCAGCGTGTAATTATCTATACAGGCACTATACCTGACGGGATTCGGCCCGCAAGGCTGACAAGGCATTTTCTCGTTAAAAGCAGGGCGGATTGCTCGCCCTGCACGGTATTCCCGGCGAACGATTAAGGCCTTGGACGGAACATAACCTGCCCGGTTTTATTAGCAATTTCCACCTGCGCGACTTTTTGATAAAAGCCGTCAGAAAAGAACGTTTCATATTTAGGTACTGTCACAAATACGCCCACCCCTTCTGAATCACGATGCTCAAGTAAGACACTGTCGATAGCCCGCATCAGCAGATGACCAAGACCGTGTGACTGATAGTCCGGATGCACCGCAATGAACGACAGCAGATGATACTTTTCAGCTGGCATGGCAGAACGAATTTTTTCCTCTTTCTCGAGCATTTGCCGGGTGCCGTAATACCCGGTGGTCAGCAGCATTTTTAACCGCCAGTGCCAATAACGCCCAGCCCCTGCAGCATTGTCTGGCCCCGTGAGGCAGGCAACAGACAATAATCGCCCCTCATCAAACAGGCCAATAATGGGTTGCTCGGCTTCCCAGAATGCGGTGAGTTCTTCGCGAATAGCCGACCGTAACCGCGATTCGTAGCCTTCTTTTTCACTCTGGAATATTTGTAAAAAAATTGGATCGTCGTGGTAGGCGTTGTAAATGATGGATGCAGCCACTTTCAGATCTTCCGCTGATAAGTATGCTGCTCTGATTTTATCCAGGTTTTGTTGGATTTCCGCTTGTACCATAGCCTGTCTCCCGTGTTGTGGTGATGCGTAAACGCCTGTTTTGCGACCCGGGCCGCCCTCTCACTCAACCGCTCAGCGCTGCCGCTGAACAACAGCAAACTGAAAACAACAAGATTGGTCTTAAGAGATACGTAATAGACGCACAAAAAGTGCATCAGTTCCCCACTCTAGCCGAAAAAATAACACCATGTAAATATACCGTTAACAATATTTATACATTTGAATAAGTTTAGCGATGATAATTGAGTACAGTGATCGGGCAGGTAGTGCAACGAGCCATCATTAATGATGGCCGGCCAGACAGCAACAAGCCCGATAAACGGGATGTTTATCGGGCTTGTCAGTAAGTGTAAACGGTGGGCGGATTAGATTTTACGGACCGCTTCTTCACCCCAACCAATTAAGCGATTATCTTTGAAGACCAGGGGAGTACACTCGTCCTTGGTGGTGATACCGTCGTCCTCGGTACGCTGCGTGCGATAGTAAAGAATCCGGTAAACGTGATCGCCCTCGCCTACCATTTCGTTGAAGTCGGCTACACCCATCTTACGGGTAACGTCTTCAAAGTGCGCATTCACTTCCAGATTGCTGATATGTTTACGATTATTATACTCACGCTGCTCCCAGCTGGCCTGGTAATGTTCTTTGTCATCACCTCCTACGGAAATGACACAACCAGACAGTAACATGGGTGCTACCAGAGCAGTACAAAGCATTAATTTTTTCATAGTGGTTCCCTGTTGAAAAATAATAAGTCACTAATGAACTTCAGGTAATCAAGAATGAGGCCAACTATAACTTATTGAATTTTAAAGAAATTAAAAAATAACCACTTGGCGGCGGTGCTAACTATCGGTATGATTAGCGAAATTTTCGTTGTTTTGACTAACTGACTAAAGGCCAAGCCCGCCTGGTGTGTTGGTCACCAGTAAAGAGTAAATGCATGTCCTCTAAAGAAAACCATAAAACCCTGGTCGAAATCTGCCATTTATTGGCGGCCGAGGGCTTAACGCCGGGTGTAGGCTTATTGCGTGGTAAAGCGCCTTTCAAGGTAAGCGTGCTGGACGCCATTGAGGCGATAAAGGTCTTTAATCAGCAGAATGTGCAGGTCAAAGCCCAACCCAAAACACCGGGCGACAAAGAGCGCATCGCTGAGCTGGAAAAACGGGTGGAACAGTTAGAGCAGGCCCTCGCGGTGATGGAGAGCCGGCTGGCAAAGCTCAGTTAAACGGCTGGCGTCAGGCCATCAATAAAGGTCGCCAGATCAGGTGCCAGACAACGAGTGGGCAATTTCCCCACCTGTTCCAGTACTACCTCACCTGAGGCATTATCTACAGACAAAATAAAGTCGTCTTCATCGGTTAAGCCAAAAAATAACGTGGGCGGCTGTTTTAGTCGCTGCTTCATTAACAAATGGCCAATCAGGTTTTGTTGTAGTCGCTCGAAGTCCTCTTCACTGCAAACCTGCAATAATTCACAGTTGCCTTGTTCAGCCTTAACCGGCAGATTAAAACTCCAGTAAGTGGTAAAGAATTTGCAAAATTGCTCGTTCAGCGTGATGTGCAAGGCGTTTTCGATATTGGCAAAGGTATATTCACCTTCCATCGGCACGGGCTGCCAGGTGCAGGGCTCTCCCTGGCTGGCGTTCCCCACATAACAGGGGGATGCTAATTCCGCTTCAAACTCAGTGGTCATCAGCGCGGGATGAGACGCTGCCGCTTGTTGTAAATCGCGCATTAACTTATGCAATGATTGTTGAACTATATTCTCCATTGCGATTCCATATCAGGTATACTAAACCTCTATAGTAAAGAATTTATGGCACTTTAAACACCAGCTTGGCATATTGAATGCGCGTGCCATGATTAATCAGTGGTAAAAAGTTACAGGACAGCATGACAGTAAAGCACTCTTCGTCACCGTCTCTTCCCGCCAACCTGACACTGGGTCAAAAGGTTGACTACATTGAACAGTACACGCCTGAGCTGTTGCAAGGTGTGCCGCGCTCGCTAAGCCGTGAACAAATTGGCGTTTCACAGCCCCTGCCTTTTGGCGGTGTGGATATCTGGAACGGTTATGAGCTTTCGTGGCTTAATCCGAAAGGCAAACCGCAGGTCGCCATTTTGCAATGCCAGGTGCCAATTGATTCGCAAAACCTTATCGAGTCTAAGTCTTTCAAGCTTTATCTGAACAGCTTCAATCAGTCGGTATTTGGCAGTGCAGATGAAGTGGCCCGACACTTAAGCAAGGATTTATCGGCCTGTGCCCAGGCACCGGTTAAGGTGCAATTATTCAGCGCCGGTCAGTTTGGCGCCCTTCACCTTGGTGAACTCGACGGCACCGTGATTGACGATCTGGACATTGAAATCAATGCCTATGAGCCGAGCCCGGAGCTGCTCACAACCGGCGACCAGCAGGTTTCTGAAACCCTGGTGAGTCATTTATTAAAGTCTAATTGCCTGATCACCAGTCAGCCTGACTGGGCCAGTGTGCAAATTCATTACGAAGGCGCGGCTATAGACCACGCCGGACTGCTGGCTTATCTCATCTCGTTTCGCCGGCATAATGAATTTCACGAGCAGTGTATCGAGCGAATTTTTTGTGATTTAATGAATCGATGCAAGCCGCACAAGCTAGCAGTCTATGCGCGCTACACCCGCAGAGGCGGATTGGATATCAACCCGCTACGGGCGAATTTTGATTTCAATGTATCGAACAATCGGTTAGCCCGGCAGTAGCATGCCGGCGGTTATTTTTGGCTAATAAGGAGCTTGCATAACACATGGAAGCGAAACAACTCCAATCGCTGCGCGCTCACAGTGAGCAACTGGCAGGATTTATAGTCCGGCTCACCAGTTATTATGAGGGATTATCGGCAGAGATTGATAAAGAGTTACAGTCTCTGCGCGGTCATTTAAGTGGCAAGATTGATTTCACTCTGGCCACCCTATCCATGAATAAAGTCAACCAGCTCATTATGGGGTTCTAGGGATTTTCCCCTCTAAA
>NZ_CACSIH010000030.1:0-8458 GCF_902705805.1 Alteromonas alvinellae
TAATCACAAAAGATCAACACGCCTTAGCTAAATTTGCATAGTTAGTGGTAATTCGCGTTGTCTCTGAAGGGCTATACTCCTCATTCAACGGTGTGCTAGTAATAGTAAATTCAAAGTCTTTATTCATTGTGTTTCACGCTTCCCTCAATGGTGTCTCTGCATGGGAATGTTATACGCAATGTTTGTTATGAATAAAAATGACTTAATTCATCTATCGATGAACTTTATTCATGTTTTGGTGGATTATAGTGGGTTATAGAAGGTGAGTTGAATTGTATAGATGGTGGTCTGAAAGTGTTGAGTAGCAGAGCAGACCGATTTGCCAATCAATAATAAAAAAGCGGTAGTGAAAAAATAGAGTAGGGTAGCTTGGTCACACGCCCAAGCTACCCAAATTGTTTAGAAGCGTTTACCTACACTTACTGTAAAGGTGCGAGGCAACACAACACGGGCGTTAAATGTGGTATTTTGCCCAGCTACAGTTTCTCCAGCTCGTGGATCGCCTTCCGATAAGCCTTCAGAATTGTTGATGTTTTTAACGTCAGCTCTTACGTAATAGCCATCTTCGTTTTCTATCGCAAAGCCAAGGTTAAGCATGCCATAGAAAGGGAGTTCAGCAGTATTAGCATCGTCTGCATAACGTTTTCCGCTCCACGAGTAAGTGGCGTTTACACTGGCCACACCCCAAGCAAAGTCTTCAAACTCATAGCTGGTGGTAAGTTGCCCAAAGTGCTTTGGAACGCGAACAGGCATATTGCCATTAATGTTCACTGTGTCTACGTTTCCGTCGCTGTTGATAAATTCAGCCGCTGGCGTGTTTACGAATTCTGGATCTTGATATGTTGCAGATAAGCCAACTCTCCAGCCTTCCGTTACTTGTAAATTGAATTCAGCTTCTAAACCAAGTGTTTCTGTATTGCGAAACGCTTGGCGTTGTACCACCTGATTGTCAACTACAGTGGGAACGTTAAAGAATAGGTCGTCTGCTGCGGCATAATAAGCTGTTAAGAAAGCAGCAACGTCGCCTGAGTTATATTTGAAGCCTAACTCTGCCATTACTGTAGAGGCTGGTTGGGTTTCACGACGTTCAGAGCGATTAAACTCGTCTATCTCTGCTTGACTTGAAAGGTCGGTAATTGCCATATATTTATCTACGTCAGGCATACGAAACCCGTCTGCATATCGAGTAAAAACAGCAAAGTCTTCATTCACGATGTAATTCGCAGCAACTGTCCACGCTAACTCGCTATATTCAATATCAAAATCTCGATAAGTGCCGTCACCGAAGGGTAGGACAATGCTTCCGTTTACTAGGTCAGCATCGCTAGTAAAGCTACTTATTTCGTAGTTGCCCTGATTCTCGGCTTCACCATTTGCTCTAAGTGTTTCGTAGCGTGCGCCAAGGTTTAGGGTTAAATCATCTATCTCGTATTCAAAGTCCGCATAAGGCGCAATGGTCGACTCGTTATAAACAATATTGGCAAAGCCATGTGAACCAGCCTGTATTCCTTTATATGTACCGCTGGCAATGTCATTGCCTTGTTCGTCAATAAACGCGATATCTAAACGTTGTGGTAAAGGCTCAACAGACTGAAGGGTGTTAATTCGGTAATCGGTAACATGGCCGTTAATATTAGAAACAAACAAACCAAATGTAGAGTAAATAGTGCCTTCATCTAAACCTTCGTAAACATGACGAAGTTTTGTTTCATTTTGAAGGTTATCGCCTTCAAAGCGGCGATGCCAAAAGCCTGCATTAATACCAAAACCATTGGTATTAAAAGTATCAACATTGCTGTTGTTAGCCAGTTCAAAGCCTGTCCCGGCATCGAGTATTCTGTAGTTCAAACTATCATTAAAAACCGCATCGGCAAGGGCAGTTTGGTTGCTATCAAATATAGCTTGAGCCTTACCCGATAAAGGTTCTGCGTTGCCAACATTAATAATACCGGTGAACGTTGTTAGTAGGTCGGTATAGCGAACTTGGTTGGTAAACATCCAGTTGTCGTTTAGCTCTACCTCTGTGGTGTTTCCGATGTAGGTTACGTCTGCAAAGTTACCGTCGGTAACGTCTAAATCGATATCGCCGCTAGGCGTATTTGCTAAGCGAAGTAAACGCGCGCCCGCTGAGTTACCCGTTGTTCCATCGCGAATGTCCATCCCCCCTGGAATGGTTTGCGCATCGGTTGTTGAACCGGTAAGAGGCTGAGGAATGAAGAAGAAAGATTTGTCATCTTGTTTGTTAAATTCAAAGCGAGTAAAGCCACTGCTGTCTTTAAAAAAATATTTTACGTTGGCATTAATTTCACCACCTTGGTTGGCGGTATAGCCCGGGTCGCGAGCAGAGTCACCTCTGCGATACCAACCGCCAATGGCATAAACGGTTTGGTCGTTAATTGAGCCACTCACCCATGCTTGCGCACCTAAGCGGTTGTTACTATTGGTTTCAAAAAATACATCGCCTTCTGTATCGTCACCGCCTTCACGAGATAAAAAGTTAATAAAACCAGCAGGTGCACTACCTACGAAAATCGATGATGCACCACCTCTAATGGCTTCAACATTACCTATGAAATTAGAAAGGCGAGTAAAGCGGTCGTTTTGAGAAAACAAAACATCTTGGTTATAAAATACCGTCATACCATCGCGCAATAATGCAGTAAATTCCGTCTGCGTTGACAGCGGAAAACCACGAGGCGCAACATTGTTACCTGTTTCACCACCTGTGTCTTCCGCATGAAATCCAGGAATGCTGCGAACTAATTCACCCACACTATAAGGTGCTAAACGCTCAAGTTTTTCTTCGCCAAACGTTGTCATTGCGTTTGTCGATTCAATTTTTTCTTTTGGTCTAGATGTACCCGTAACAATGATTTGCTCAAAATCCAGACTGCTAGGTTTGCTTGTTTCCTCTTCAGCAGTTTGTGCCAAAGAAGTTTGAGAAATAGATGCAGTGACGGCTGCTGCGATGAGTGTGAGTTTAGTTGCGCATTGCATAATGTGTCTCTCCAGTGATTTATTTCTTAAAGTTGACTAACCCTGTCCCGTAGTTAGATTTAGTCAAATGTTAAGGGTGGTAACAAGATTGTTAACGAAATGTAGGTTATTCAAAATAATAAATCAACTAATATTATTTAATATTTTATGCACAAAATGACATCAACCTATTTACAGCGATTCGAAAACGCTTAAAAAGATGGGGAAACCCACAACGCAATGCTGTGTTTTATTAAAAAGAGGTAGGGAAAACTAAGGTCGTTAGACCTTAGTTAAAAAGGCTTCGACTGTCTTGAGAAAAGTTTGCCAATAGTGGCAGGTTTGCGCACCCGATAGACTGCGCTTTGCCTCCTATCGTGCCGCTTACAACTTCGCAGGGTGAGAGCCCTCGAGTATCTGATTTTGCTATTTTTTCTGCAGTAGCACGTACAATTTTTTCTCTTACCGTAACGGGAATAGCGCCATCAATAACGATGGCCTCAAAATCAAAAATAGCCATAGAGCAAAGGGCTACATAGGCGAGACCATCGGCTACTTTGTCAATCCAGTCATCCAGAGTGGCGCCTAACTCTCCCCAGTATTCACTCGACTGCCATAGTGATTTTCCATCGTAACCTGCATCAATTAGCATCTGTTCGAGTATGTATAATGAGGACTGCATGATCAGCTGTTGGGATGATAGCTTTCCTTGTGGGTCGAGTACTGGTTGAGGCAATGAGCCAATAGCACCTGCATTCCCCGTTTTGCCGGTAAACAACGAACCATTGAGTACCACGCCACCACCAATAAACGTACCAATAAACACGTACATGAAATTGTCGAAATGATGTGGGTTACCAAAGCTTAGCTCGGCAGAGCATGCAGCGGTATCATCGTTACAAACATAAACCGGTAAATTGATAATACTCGTGATCCCTTGAGTAAAATTAAAGGTTTTCCATTCGTCCAATACTTCCGACGGGGCGCCTGCTTCTTCCGCCCAGCTCCATATTTCGTAGGGCGTTGCCACGCCCACTCCTAAAATTCTTTCACGCAAATCGCTGTTCAAACCTAGAGTAAGGGCCTCAATGCCTTTTTCTAAAAATGCCAGTAATTTAATAACGCTGGGGTATTGAACGTTTTCATGAAGAGTAGCGCGAACATTGCCATTCAAGTCAATTAAAGTGAGGTCGAAACTTCGTCTTCCTACCTTTAAACCTATACCAAATGCTCCTTCTGAATTGAGTGCAAAGGGCACTAAAGGTTGTCCTACTCTGCCTCGCTGGGGTGTTTTTCTTACTAGTAGTTCGTCAGCCTCTAAGCGATTTATAATGACTGTAACTGCTTGAGCAGACAGTCCAGTTTTGTGGGCTATTTCTGCTTTAGGTAATGCACCATGTTGGCGAATGAGGGATATGATTTTTCGCTCATTCTGGACTCTTAGACCAGATTGACCTCGGCCTTCTCGTGTCGATTTCTGAGTTTTTGCTTTATCGGTCATGTCGTCTACTTCAAAGAAATTTAGGTTGGTTATGTTAAACGTAATAACTCCGTTTTTTAACATTTGTTTTTTGCCAATAAATTTGCTTAATCATATTTAAATAAATAAAGTTGATTTATTGACATGGCAATACTTTGTTGATCAAATGCGTTAACCAAAAATTAACATGCGACCGTAACCCATGCAACAAAAAGCCCCCTTAGTCTCTCGTGATATGTTACTGCCTTTTATTCTTCTTACTGTATGTTTTGCTGCATGGGGAACTGCCGCAAATATGACTGATCCGCTTGTTAAAGTGTTTAGCAAAATTTTCACTATGTCTTCTTTGCAATCAGCCTTAGTTCAGTTTAGTTATTATGGCGCTTACTTTTGCTTAGCCATACCGGCTGCATTTATCAACAAACGGTTCTCTTATAAAACTGGAGTGCTGACCGGGCTGGGATGTGCCATTTTAGGGGCCTTTATGTTTTACCCCGCCAGTCAGATGATGACGTATGGTTTTTTTCTCGCGGCCTTGTTTGTGTTAGCCGGTGGGTTATCTATTCTTGAAACCTCTGCTAACCCGTATGTCATGCGAATGGGGAGTGAAGTTACAGCTACTCGACGTCTGAATTTCGCTCAGTCATTTAATCCTGTTGGCACTAATTTAGGAGTGTTTTTGGCAGCAACGCTCATTCTTCCCCAATTAAACCAAGCAACAGCCGATGAGCGAAGTAACATGAGTGCTGATCAACTCGTTGCGGTAATGAGTGCTGAACTTGAGGCCGTCATGGTGCCCTATGTGGGGTTTGCATCCGTGTTGGTGGTTATTTGGATAGCCATTGCCATGATGAAAACGCCCGCAGTTTGTCAGGCTCAAGAGACGAGTAATAAGGTCGATTTTAGGGCCACAATGGGAAGGCTTTTCAAAAATCGCCACTATCGCTTTGGTGTAGTAGCGCAGTTTTTTAATGTAGCAGCGCAAACCTGTGTGTGGACCTTTACTATTCAATACGTAATGGAAGCCAAAGGCGGAGATGAAATATCTGGTGGGACTGTGTTGCAATACAGTATGTTGGTTTTCCTTTTTTCGCGTTTTGTAATGACATGGATCATGGGCTTCATTAGGCCTGCGGCTCTGTTAACCGTTATGTCTACTGTCGCTACGTTACTGTGTCTTTGCATGATTGCCATGCCTAATGATACAGGCGTTTGGGCGCTTATTGGTATTTCGGCTTGCCTATCACTCATGTTCCCAACTATCTATGCCATTGCACTACACGGATTAAAAGATGACGCTAAATTTGGTGCGGCAGGATTGGTAATGGCTATTCTTGGTGGGGCACTTATTCCACTTATTCAAGCGGCACTGATTGATAACTACAGTACAGCGCTATCCTACATAGTCCCCGCGGGCTGCTTTTTAATCGTTGCTTCGTATGCTGTTTTCGATCTTAGGTCAAAGCAAAGAGCGTAACACTTTGCCCTGTCGGTACGTTGAAGGCCCAAGGGGGCTTCAACGTGCCGCGCATTAAAATTCTATAGCCCAACATATCTTCACAGCTTCTCATTATTGTATATTTGCATATTCAAATTCCTCACCAAAGTCATTGCCTTAACGCTACGCTGGCTGCAATATAAGTGTTCATCGTTACAAAACATCAAAAATAAGCATTTCCACTTTTAAAAATAATAACCAAAATAAGGCGTTCAGCAATGATATTACGGCGAACATTAGCTGCTCTAGTTGTGTCTGTGAGCACACTGTTGAGTTTTTCGTTTCCAACTTATGGATTAGAAGACACCATTGATGCAGTACTTTTCGACAAAATGGAATACCGTTTTGTCGGTCCTTACCGTGGCGGTCGTTCGGTTGCCGTTAGCGGCGTTAAAGGCAACCCGCAGCTTTATTACATGGGCGCTGCTGGTGGTGGAGTATGGAAAACTGAAAACGCGGGAATATCGTGGAAGCCGCTATCAGATAAACACTTCGCAGTAGGCAGTATTGGTTCCATTGCAGTAGCGCCTTCCGACCCCAACGTAATTTATGTTGGCACTGGTGAAGGCCCTATTCGAGGCGTTACCACAAGTCATGGCGAAGGCATCTATAAATCTACCGACGCGGGCGAAACATGGAAGCTGGTTGGATTAGACAATCGGGGTCAAATTCCAAAAATACGCATACACCCTTCGAATCCAGACGTTGCTTGGGCTGCGGTTCAAGGCAATATTTGGGCTCCCAACGAACAGCGCGGTATTTTCAAAACCACTGATGGTGGTAAAAATTGGCAACACGTATTAAAAGTGAATGCAGATACCGGCGCAGCCGATTTGGCCATAGATCCTTCTAACCCAAGAATACTCTATGCAAGCATGTGGCATCACGGCAGAACGCCGTGGTTTGTAAAATCTGGCGGCGATGGGGGCGGCATTTATAAGTCTATTGATGGCGGTGAAACCTGGGAGCAGCTTGAAAAAGGCTTGCCAACGCTCATTGGTAAAGTGGGAATTGATGTATCACCATCAAACCCTAAACGACTCTACGCCATTGTTGAAGCTGATGAGGGCGGTTTATATCGCAGTGATGATGCTGGGGCTACATGGAAGTTAATGAATGGCGACAATATTCTTAAAGCCAGAGCTTGGTATTACAACCATATAAAAGTTGACCCGAACGATGAAAATACTCTGTACGTTATGAATGTGCAGCTGCATAAATCCATTGATGGCGGCAAAACCTTTGAAATTAAGTCGCTGCCTCATGGAGATACTCATGACATGTGGATTAACCCTGAAAACAGTTTAAACATGATAAACGCCAACGATGGTGGCGCAACCGTTACGTTTGATGGTGGAGCGTCGTGGTCGAGTATTTACAATCAACCCACTGCGCAATTTTACAGAGTGACCACAGATAACCTTGAGCCGTATCATATTTATGGAGGCCAGCAAGATAACACCACTATGGCAACGCCTTCTGCGACTTGGGATAGTGGCATAGGCATTGACGAACAATTTGCAGTGGGCGGTGGTGAAAGTGCCCATATCGCGTTTAACCCAAACGATCCTGCGCTTATCTACGCCACTACTATAAACGGTACACTCACGGAATTTGATAGAGAAAGCGGGTTAACTCGCCCCATCATGCCTTACCCTGAGTACGTGTTTGGTCGTAATGCTCGAGACCAGAAATATCGCACTAATTGGAATGCGCCGGTTTTAGTATCAAAACACGACCCAAATACTGTGTATTACGGAACACAGGTGATACTAAAAACCACTGACAGGGGGGTAAATTGGCAAGAAATTAGCCCTGACCTTACCCGTAACGATGCTGAAAAGCAGGGGCTAAATGGCGGTCCTATTACTAACGAGCAGGCGGGCGCTGAATATTACAATACGGTTTTTTATATCGCTGAGTCGCCAACAAACGCGGGAGAGCTTTGGGTAGGTGCAGATGATGGTAAACTGCATCTTACTAAGGATGGAGGAAAAAACTGGGTAGATATTACCCCTCATAAAAAAGAGGCTCAGGTAAATGCCATAGAGTTAAGCTCTCATGCCGAGGGCAAAGCTTACATTGCAGTGACTGGCTATAAACTTAACGACTACAGCCCATATATTTATAAAACGACAAATTATGGAAAACGCTGGACTCGTATTGATAAAGGCTTGCCCGAAGACGCTTTTGTAAGAGTAGTTCGTGAAGATACTCAGCAAGAGGGTATGCTGTTTGCCGGCACAGAAAGTGGAATATTTATAAGCTTTGATGATGGTAAAAACTGGCAAAAGCTGTCGCTCAACTTACCTCCGGTTGCAATAACAGACCTTAAAGTGAAAGGCGATGACCTTGTGGTTGCTACACAGGGAAGAGGGTTTTATGTGTTAGATGATATATCGCCTCTTCGCGAAGTTAACGAATCTTTGGTTGATGAAAAGCTATTTCAATTTAGCCCTGTTGACGGCGTGCGGTTACTAAGGCGTGTTGATCTTTCGTGATTA
>NZ_CACSIH010000031.1:0-28600 GCF_902705805.1 Alteromonas alvinellae
TAACGCAAGTCAGAGTATGATCTTGCCCTGAAACAAAAAGGAGCATAGCAGATGAATCCCTCGACATTTTGCCGGGGATGATAGTTCAGGTTGATATATTGACGGGGAAGAAAACCGTGCTTAATTATATATTATCGCCATTGTTCAACGTGACAGCTTCTGCGCTGAGGGAGCGTTAAATGAGACATTTTATTGCCGAAAAAGGTTTACAAGGCGCGCTAACTCAGTACTCATGGACAAAATATAATACCGTTACCAGTATTGAGTGTAAGGAAAGTGACTGCATCTGGATATTAGCTACCGAAGGTGACTGGCGCCAACAACTTATCGCCGCAAAACAGAAAGTTTCTCAGGTGGTATTACTTACCTACAAGTATGATCGTTTAGAAATGCAGACAGCGCTGATGCTAGGAGCAAGAGCTTATTGCCATGCCCTTGGCGCTGAATCTTTATTAGCATCGGTAGCTCGCGTTATAGAAGCTGGGGGCATGTGGCTACCTAATGAGTTACTGTCTGTCACGACGTCAAACGTTGCCACAAACCTTCAAACGAAGCGAATACTACCAATCCTTAAAAGCCTAACAAACAGAGAAAGGGATGTACTAAGCAGTATCCTAGATGGGCTTAGTAATAAGGAAATAGCGCGGGAACTCGGTATCACCGAGCGTACCGTCAAAGAATATGTCGGTACGCTGCTTAACAAGTTCCAAGCTAAAGACAGAATTAGTCTGCTGCTTCGCTTAGGTGAGTTTAGTCATCTAAAAGATGCTCTATAACCTCAATATGAGAAACCACCCCGTCAATACCAAGCTCGATAAATAAATCTTGGTGATCAGCACGTTTAACGCCATCAGCGTATACATTAATACCAAAGGTGTGAGCTAACGAGCAGAAGCCTCTGATAAATGCGTGATTGGCGGGATTAAAGTCGATGTCCGCCATAAAAGCAGAATCAATCTTCACATAATCTAAGCCCATCTCTTGTACGTTTAATAATTGAGAGAAAGACTCGCCAACGCGCTTAAGGCCAATCATGCAATCTTTGGCTTTTAGCGTGTTACAAAAATCTTTAAATTCATCTGGGAAACGCGTGGCGGTAGACTCACGTACTTCAAAACATAATCTGCTCCAAATTTTTCTTTAACTTCCTGTTCGAGTTTTGGAAACTCGATAATATAGTGATCCTTGATTTGCTGGCCAGCTAGTAGCAGAGCTACGAAAGCTAAGCAGTGCGACGCAAATAGGGAAAGGGTCATGGTTTTGATTATTTTTAGACTAAAGTATAAATGAGGTTACTAGGACGAACATTAAACTTAAGTATTGATTGTTATACGTTGTTATAGATATAACACGGCTATGCTGATAAACCAACCATGAATTTGCTAGGGGATTTATTTGTTAGAGGTTATTTTTTTACTACAAAATCATTTTCTTGGATGTTCGCGATAACGCCTGTACCTGTGTTTACCACCGTTGATGAATTGCCAAAGGCACGGTCCACAATAAACGTGCCAGGGTAGACAGCATACTGAAGGTACGTTCTGCCTAGGTTATCTATTACTTCTTTAGCTTGATAAAGATATAGTTCATCTTTCTCAGAAATGCCATTATCTCTCCCTAAAGAAATTGAAATTTTGTTGTTCGCAACGCTAATTACCCTGCCTGTTATAGGCTGGCAAGCAGTGGATTCTTTGATGTCTTCTATTGCCTCGCTGATGCTTACGTCAATGGCTTGACCATAGCGGGACTGCCAAAAGGTTGACGAAAACTCATCAACATCTTCGAATCTGTCAAACGTCCATTCTTCTTGGTTTCTATACGACGAGGTATAAAGCAGGCCCCCATTTATTCCATCATAAACCTGAAGTGACATTGAGAACGCGCGCTCTGGTGTACTATCACGCCACGGTGTAAACACAGGCGGGGTATCTTTTGGGCCCATACTTAAATCGTCGATAACACCAATAATCACAAACTGAGTGTTACTTTGGGCCGATAGGGTGCGTATATTCTCTGCGGTAAACCGGCTGTCAAATTTTGCCGTATGAGGTGCAACATAAGTAATGCTAAGGTTGTTGGTTTGAGCTTTCATTGCCTCTACGAGTCGCTGAGTGAAAGCTTTGTCGAAATTAGGCATATTGCCATGGGTCAAATGACCTCTATTTCTAATTCTAAAGTGTGTAGTGGCGAAGTGTTTCTCATCAAGCTGTGCATCGCACGTCTTACCTTTAGGAAAAATATCGGCTCCGACACGCACGGTAATTACCTCACCGTTAAAGGTTTCGTTAACTAGCTCAAGCTGATTAACTTCGCCGGTAGAGCGGATTGTCATTTCTTCGTTTTTAAGCAATCCATTGGTGAGTTTGGCAACACTGTGCACTGAAGCGCCGGCAAACAGCATTGCTTGTTTTAACGCTTCTTGCGTGGCCGTGCGTTTAGCTGCTTCTTTATTACCATCTAGCACAACTGCTTGCCCCGTGGCCTCATACCACGCGGCATGCGCTTGCCCAATAAAAAAAACTAATAGGCAAACTACCGCCACAGCAATATTAAAAAATTTCGCCAGAGTTGTTCTGCTTATGCGTTGCACCACACACTCCTATTGTTGCTCAGTCTATGCGCCAGATTAATACCACGAACTATGCGAAAAAAGTGCCAAGTGATGTGGGTTTTCTATAATAAGTTAAAATGGGCGCACATCTTGCTTTCTTTGGGCTATATCAGCGAGTAAATGCGTGCCTGATGTAGGCAGGCGAATCGGTGAATACCGAAAAATTAGGCGTTAGGTCAAACAGGCCATCGAGCGTTGTCATAGCGTATCTAATAGAAGCTAACAAATAGTTAAGCCGTCAGTAACCTGTTATTGATGCAAATTGAGGTTTAGATTCATGTGCTTGAATAAATTGAAAAAATCGAAAGTGTTTATTCAGTCTTCCATTCTCGGTTTCGCTCTCAGTATAAGTGGCTGTGGCATTATTGATAAACATGTCGAGTGGGAGACGGTTGAGCCAGAAAGCTATCCCGTTCTGAAGGCCATTGGCTATGCGCCGATTTCATCTCAGCGAGGTGAAAGTGATAGTATGAAATTGATAATGGCAATGAAAGCGTCAAAATTAGATGCATACAGAGAACTCACAGAACAAGTTTATGGTCAAAAAATTGAAGGCAGCCAATCAGTTTCCCATCTTGTTGTAGAGTCGGAATCGTTGCGAGCCTCAGTTGAAGGCGTGATAAGAGGCGCTGAAGTCGTCAAAACTTATCCGGTAGGGGAGGACACCTACGTGACAGAACTCTCTTTAGATATGCAGCAAGTTTATGATATTTATTTATCTACCGCGAAGCCAAGAAGAGTCAAAGACGTAAAATACTATTAGGAATGGGGCGATATAAAGCAGCGCAGGCTACCTTGGTATATAGGGCCTAAGCGCTGACGCCAGAACCTAAGGTTCCGCCTTTTGGCTTTCCCTTCTTATCATAAGTAAGCGACTCTTTCGCACGCACTTCCATCATCAAATTCCGCAGGTGTGTGAGGCGTAGCTGTCCTTGCTCCACGGCTTTTTGATTGACTTGTGTGCGGTACTTGCAATCGTCAAGTAGACGCTTTGCTTGCTCCATTAAACCTTCATCGTATTGGGACAATGAGGCAGAGCCGGCAAGAGTACGTTCAATATCACTATCAAGTGTCTGAATGGACGTAAGTAGCTGCGTTTTTTCGTCTAGTACTTTCATCAACGATTCAGCGTCACGAGAGCTTATAAGCTGAAGCTCCTTCTCAAGCAAGGCAACAAGTGTAGAGAGTTGCTCTACTTGCTTAGCTATTGCTTGTGATAATGGGCTGTTTTGTTCAGTCACTCTTACGCTCTACTATTCACTTGATTATTTTTATTTGGTACCGAAAATTTCACCTTCAAGTTTCGCTATTTTGTTAGCGAGCACTTCTGGATTCACTTTATATTCGCCACTTTGAATCGCTTTCTTTAAACGATCTACTTTGTCTTGATTAACAGGCGCTTCAGTTCCTTTTTTCTGCACTTGATTTAGCTGCTGTGCAGATTGAGTCAGCGACACTGAGTCTTGACGTGGCGCTGGAGCCGTCTGCGCGCTTTGTGCCGCAGCCTGTTGCTGAGACTGCTGCGTCTGGTTTTGTTGCGCAACCTTCCCATTATCAACGGGTGTTTTAGGTAACCCATTGTTTATATTATTAATAGCCATAATAAGTCCTCACTACTTTTTTGCCTCTGTAAAGTATATCGGCCTTTACGCTTATTTCTTTAGCCAAATTATGCACAAAAAAGTAGATATTTACTGCCTCAATTACAAGTGTATCACGACTTCTTCAGGGCTTGCGACTCTAGCGATTACTGCTTTTCTGCTGCTTGCGTTTAAAACCTTAATATTATCACCCACGACGCCGTCTTGTTGCGCAATACCGGCAGTCTTAACTTCCATGCCAGCTACCTCAGCAGTAATAGTAATTCTATCGCCTTTGCAGACAAAGCATAGCATATTCGATTGGATTGCTTGTCCGTTAGTTACTCGGCGCTTCATTCTAGCGCCAATAAGGGCTTCTAAATCGGTAAAAGCGGTATGCCGCAATCGTCTAACGTCAACTTTTGCCAGTGTTAAATTAGAAGAAGTAAGAACCGTGCCAGGACTGACGGCTCCTTGGGTAACAACGATTTCTTTTGTGCGTGTAACTTGGCCGCTGGTAAACAGATACCACTCATTATTTTGACAGCTAACGCGCACCGATATATACGACTGACTTAGCGCTTCTTGCGAAGCATTATACTGAAAACCGGTGGGGCAATCTGGAATATTTATCCTATCGTCTATCTTCACAATAGCCACATCAATGCTAGTATCCTGCGCATTATCAGTAAGTTGAGAGAGCAAATATTGCTTTGCGCCTTCTTCTACGCGTACGTGATTAGTCATTGCCGCTAAGCAACTTATTGAAATCACACTAAGTACCACGCATAGAAGTAAGCGAGTAAGTGATTGGTGCATTGTAGCGTTATTTGGTTTCATAGTGACTTTTCGTGTTCAGTTTACGAGTTATTGACTATGCTTAGTAACACCAGTGTAAATCCGCATTGGATTTAATTGCAAAGCGTACAGTAAGGTCAATAGGTGCTAGTCTCAACGCAGGCTTATTAACGCTGTAATAATTGGCTATTACAAAAACAAAAATGACATTAAGTGTCATTTTTCTGTCGTTTGACCTGCAAAAATTTAGTGATATTGTCTATCTTTATTATCAGAGGCAATGATCATGCCCAGTATTATTTAGAGGTGACCTATGTCGGGGATTTTAGATTCAGTAAACCAGCGCACGCAGCTTGTTGGGCAGAATCGCTTGGAGCTGTTGCTGTTTAGACTGAACGGCCGCCAACGCTTTGGGATCAATGTTTTTAAAGTGCGGGAAGTGCTGCAATGTCCTCCGCTAACCGCTATGCCAAAACTCAATCCTCTGGTGCGGGGGGTGGCACATATTCGTGGGCAAACTATTTCAGTTATCGACTTAAGCATGGCAACGAGAGGCCGACGGATTGAGGACCTTTCTAATGCCTTTATCGTTATCGCAGAATACAATCGTTCGGTGCAGGGGTTCTTAGTGGGCGCTGTGGAACGTATTATAAATACCAACTGGGACGCAATTATGCCTCCTCCACAAGGTACGGGGCGAGCAAGTTACTTAACCGCGGTTACTGAAGTTGAAAATGAATTGATTGAGATCCTTGATGTAGAAAAAATTCTCAATGAAATTTCGCCGCTTAATGCAGAAGTAAGTACTGAGGTAGCTGAAGGCTTAACCACAGAGGGCCAAGAAAATAAGATTATCTTTATTGCAGATGATTCTTCAGTGGCTCGAAATCAGGTTAAAAAAGCATTAACGTCGCTTGGCCTTGAAATTGAGCTTGCGAAAAACGGCTTAGAGGCTTTGAAACGGTTGAAAGAAATCGCTGAAGAGTATGGCGATGTAACTAACCGTGTTGGGGTTTTAGTGTCTGATATTGAGATGCCGGAAATGGATGGTTATACGCTGACGGCGGAAATAAAAAATACGCCGGAATTGCAGAAGCTTCACGTCGTGCTCCACACTTCACTTAGTGGTGTATTTAACCAAGCAATGGTACAGAAAGTCGGCGCTGATGACTTTATCGCAAAATTTCATCCTGATGAGCTTGCGACCGCAGTACAAAAATGGCTAATGACAGAGTGCGAATAACGGAGCAATATAGGATTGGCTAATAAAGACGTTTCGCCAGCAAGTTACCTGAAGTTCAGAGAATTCTTAGAAAAGCAGTGCGGTATAGTACTAGGTGATAATAAACAATATCTAGTGCGCAGCCGCTTGGCTTCTTTGCTCTTCAAATATAAATACGAGTCGGCTGACGAACTGATTGATGTCGTTGTACGAGGTTTTGACAGATCTTTACTTCAAAGCGTTATAGATGCAATGACGACCAATGAGACCCTTTGGTTTCGCGACAACTATCCTTTTGACCTTCTTGTTAAAGACCTGCTTCCTAAGTTATCGGCAAAGAACCAAAAGATACGGATTTGGAGCGCAGCATGCTCTTCCGGTCAAGAGCCATACTCCATCGCTATGTCTGTACTTGAGTATCAGCGTCAGCGTCCCGGCGCTTTGCGTGCGGGGGTTGAAATTGTTGCCACTGACTTGTCCTCTGAAATGTTGCAAAAGTGCGAATCGGGCATCTATGACGAGCTGTCGTTGGCTCGGGGTTTATCGCCCCAACGACGACAAGCATTTTTTCAAAAAAATGAAAGCGGTTTGATGCAGATAAAGCCTGATGTTCGCCGAATGGTAAACTTCAGAAGCCTTAACCTTCTTTCAAGCTATGCCGCCCTTGGCCGCTTTGACATCGTTTTCTGCCGCAACGTGCTCATTTATTTTTCAGCAGACATCAAGCAGCGCATACTGCAACAAATTGCCGGACAACTGCAGTCTGAAGGCATACTTTTCCTTGGCGCTTCTGAGTCTATCAGCGCGGCAAGCGATACATATAATATGGTGAAGTGCCACCCTGGCCTCTACTACCAGAAAAAATGATCTCACTTATCGGTCTGATAAATAATAATTTTTTATCGATCAGGTCGACCACTATTTAAAAAACCTCCGTCAAAAACTCATTATGGCATCTGCCTTGCTAACTATTTTCATAGACGACATTTAACGGAAACCGTCACATCTTAATTCCGTCAAATTGTCACCATGAAATGTTTATAAGTATGTCAGAGGTCATGTTATGGCTATTAACCTAGATAAACTGGTTGGCTTTAACGAGTCGGCGCTCAAGATACGCACAGAGCGTATGGAAGTTATTTCAGGGAATCTAGCAAACGCAAATACGCCAGGCTACAAAGCGAGAGACATCGACTTTAATAAAGCGATGCAGTCGGCAATGCATGAGGCATCAAGCAGCTCATCAAGCCGGGCTTCTTCAGGTCTAGTGCGGACAAATGATCGCCACTTAAGCGGCAATCCTTCGTCACTAGCGGCAAACTTTGACATGCAGTACCGCATACCTACTCAGCCTGATACCGGAGACGGAAACACGGTAGAAGTACAAGCGGAAAGAAACCGATTTTTAGACAACGGATTGCGCTACCAAGCTAGTCTTGAGTTTTTGAATGGAAAAATTAAAGGCATGAAAAAAGCGCTTAGCTCAGGAGGCCAGTAGTCATGAGTTTATTTAACGTAATGCAAATATCGAGCACGGGGATGGAGGCAGAAAACGTACGCCTAAATACCACGGCCAGTAATATTGCCAACGCAAACTCGGTTAGCAGTAGCTATGACGAAACTTACCGAGCACGTCATCCCGTTTTCGCAACGGCACTACAAGACGCTATGCGCGACCAGTCAAAAGGCGCAGGTGTTCAAGTTAAAGGTATTGTTGAAAGTGATGCACCACTTCAAGTTGAGTACTCACCTAACAATCCTATGGCTGATGAAGATGGCTATATCTACAAGCCGAACGTGAACATTGTGGAAGAAATGGCAAATATGATGTCAGCATCAAAAGCGTATGAAACCAACGTTCAGGTAGCTGACACAACAAAGCGCATTTTCCGTCGTGTACTGCAGCTAGGTCAAGGGCAGTAATTTGTCTCTTGAGTAATGTGAGGATTAATAAGTGAACACTATTAATAACACCGGCTTAAATACTGATCTGTATTGGCAGGAAGAAACCGTCAAGATAGCTGATGGAACTGAACAGCAGCTAACGCAAGAAGACTTCTTCTCAATGCTAACAGAACAGCTTGCCAACCAGGATCCCACTGCGCCCGTGGACAATGACCAAATGGTCGCGCAAATGACCTCTTTTACTATGGCTGATGGTATCTCTCAGCTCAACGAAAAGTTCGAGTCATTTGCTGCTTCAATGACGTCAAATCAAGCGCTGCAGGCATCTAGCTTAATTGGTCAAAACGTACTTGTCCAAGGCAACGTTGGTTATATGGCAGCTGAAGGTGACGGCCTCTCCGGCGTTATCGTGAACGAAAAAACCGTTCAGAACATGACTATTTCCATCGAGAACCAGTTTGGCGAAGTGATCAAAACTATCGATGCAGGCACACAAAGTGCTGGCAACATTGAGTTTGAATGGGACGGCAAAGACCAGCACGGCAATCAAATGGCGCCAGGTGAATATGTCATCAGCGCTACAGGCGAGCTAAATGGTGAAGGTGTTCAATTAAACACAGCCGTTAATCGTCATGTTGGAAGTGTAAGCTTGGCAGGTAGTGGCCAAGGCGTAATTTTGAATTTGGATGGTGATGTCAGTATCAATCTTGATGACGTCATTCAAATCGGCAGTTAGCAGGAGAATCAATAATGTCTTTTAATATTGCACTGAGTGGCGTTTCAGCCGCACAAAAAGATTTGGATGTGACCGCCAACAACATCGCAAACGTAAATACAGTTGGCTTTAAAGAATCTCGCGCTGAATTTGGCGATGTTTATGCGGCATCACTGCTTTCAGGTGGTAAAACTAAAGTAGGTGACGGTGTACTCACTCAAGAAGTTGCTCAGCAATTTTCTCAAGGTAGCCTTCAGTTTACCAATACCTCGCTTGATTTGGCGATCACGGGTAATGGTTTCTTTGCGACAGTTCCTGAAATTACGTCTCGCGACTTCTCGTTCACACGTGCGGGTCAGTTCAAGTTAGATAGCGACAATTTCGTGGTTAACAGTAACGGCGATAACTTATTGGGTTTCCCCGTTAACTCTGATGGTACAAGTGCCTCGGTAGCACTTAGTACTACAGAGCCAGTACGAATACCTGATTCTTCGGGTTCTCCCGCACAAACCACAGAAGTTGACATTCGAATGAACTTGCCTGCTGGTGATGCAGCCCTAGATCCACAAGATTTTGACCCTGAAGATCCGCTTACCTACAACGCAGCAACATCGGTAACCGTTTACGATTCGTTAGGTGATAGTCACGTAATGACCTATTACTTCATAAAGGATGCGACACCGGGTGTTGACAATGAGTGGTATGTTGCTACTGCAATCGATGACACGCTAGTTGATATGACAGATTCAGCGGGTAATGACACAGACCCAGCAACAGCAGTAAATAGTGTCGGAGGTAACACTGGTAACGCCGTAACAGCATCTAAACTCATCTTCTCTCAAGGCGGTGATTTCGCTGGTATGGAAACGCCTGATGGCCTACCTACACTTGATTTCAAAATGGAAACAGAAGCGCTAGGCGCAGGTATTCTTGCTAATGGCTCAGATCCTACGCAGCAAATAAGTATAGATTTCAACCTCGATGTTAATAGCGCTACGCCTAATGAGCCGACTCAGTTCGCCTCTGCGTTCGAGGTTACATCATTAGAACAGGATGGTTTGCCTGTAGGTCGATTAACAGGTATCGACATTGGTCCGGATGGCTTGGTTCGTGCAACGTTCTCTAATGGTACGTCTGAACCTATTGTTCGTGTCGCTTTGGTTCGCTTTTCTAATGAACAAGGCCTAACTCAAGAGAGCAGTACTCAGTGGAAGGAAAGTATTCTTTCAGGCGAGGCACTAGCGGGTGAAGCAACAACTGGTACTTTCGGCGAAATTAACTCTTCGGCGCTAGAACAAGCTAACGTTAACCTTACCACTGAGCTCATCGATATGATTATCGCTCAGCGTAACTTCCAGGCAAACTCGCGTGCGCTTGAAGTGAACAACTCGCTAAACCAGACTATCCTTAATATTCGATAGTTTGCAGTAAGCTACATTAGCAGATTACTAAGCGGCAAATTTTAGGCGCGGAAAACCGTACCTATTTGACCCGATTTAGAAAGGTCGCAACAATGCGACCTTTTTATTTTTCTATATATATCAATTCAATACCGCCCTTATTTTTCAATTGCACTAAATATCCACAGATTGGCACTGCCTTTGCAAAATCTTGTTTAAGGTTTAATCAGAGTCAAAAGTCAGTCATGGACAAACTTCTCTATATTTCAGCAAGTGGCGCCTCCCAAGACCTACTAGGAACAGGGATTAGGGCCAATAACTTGGCTAATGCACAGACAACGGGATTCCGAGCGCAGTTAGAGCAGGCAAGGTCAATGCCGGCCTACGGCGAAGGTTTGCCGACTCGCGTGTTTTCCATGACAGAAAGCCCGTCGAATAATTACGAGTCGGGCCCGATGATTAAAACAGACCGCGACTTAGACGTAGCCATTCAAGGTGATGGTTGGTTCGCTGTACAAGATCAAAATGGTCAAGAAGCTTACTCGCGTGACGGAAATTTCAAGTTGGGCGATGACGGAATTTTGACAGATATCCACGATCGCGTCGTGCTTGGTGACAATGGGCCAATATTCCTTCCTGTTCCTTTAGATAATCTCAATATTGCGGCCGATGGCACGTTGTCAATGAGACAGTTAGGTGCCCCTGCCAATGTTATTGAAGAAGTGGGGCGACTTAAATTAGTTAGCCCAAACTATGCAGACATGGAACGTGGGAACGACGGCTTATTTAGAATGGAAGATGGCTCAATAGCGCCAGCCAATGCCAACGTGAAAGTAATGTCGGGCATGCTTGAAGGTTCCAACGTCAATGCGGTTGACGAAATGGTAGACATGATAAGTCTGCAACGTCACTACGAGCTTCAAGTCAAAATGATGAAGCAAGCAGAGAAACTAGATCAAAGTGGCAATGCGTTATTACGCATTCTGTAAACGAATTTTTATCATCGTTGCCCCATGAGCAACGTCGGAGGTTAACATGCATCCAGCACTATGGATAAGTAAAACCGGACTAGACGCCGCACAGACTGATGTGGCAGTGGTATCTAACAACCTAGCCAATGCGTCAACAGTGGGCTTTAAAAAAGACCGCGCGGTGTTTGAAGATTTGCTTTATCAGAATATCAATCAGCCAGGCGGTCGTTCGTCTGCTGACACAGAGCTACCTTCTGGGCTTATGCTTGGTTCAGGCTCGAAGGTCGTTGCTACTCAAAAAGCACATACGCAGGGTAACTTACTAACCACTGAAAACGCGTTGGATATGTCAATTCAAGGTCGTGGTTACTTTGAAATATTGCAGCCAGACGGCACCATTGCATATTCAAGAAATGGTCAGTTTTCACTGAACGACCAAGGCCAAATTGTTACTTCGGGCGCGGGCTTTTTGCTTCAGCCTGAAGTGGCTATTCCCGAAGATGCGCAACAAATCACAATTTCTCAAGATGGTGAAATTAGCGTGAGCATACGGGGCCAAGCTGAACCGCAGGTACTCGGTCAGCTTAATATTTCTGACTTTGTTAACCCAACCGGATTACAACCAACCGGACAAAACCTTTATGTAGAGACAGCGTCAAGCGGTGCGCCTATTCAGGGGATCCCTGGTCTGCAAGGATTGGGTTACATCTCACAAGGCACGTTGGAAACCTCTAACGTAAACGTGACCGAAGAGTTAGTAAACCTTATCGAAAGCCAGCGCTTGTATGAGATGAACTCAAAGGTTATCTCATCGGTCGACCAAATGCTTGGTCAGGTTATTCAGCAACTTTAGTAGGTAGCATCATGCGTATTTTAGGTTTATCTGCTGCACTTCTGATACTTGGCGGTTGCGCCAGTACAAACGAGCCTCCCGTTCAGGCAAACGACCCGTCGTTTGCACCGGTAGTGCCAGATTACCCGCGTGAAACGGTAGTAGAAGATGGCTCGCTTTTTCGTTCGCAGCTTGCTAACAACTTATATTCTGACGTTACCGCAAGAAGAGTCGGTGACATCATCACTGTAACGTTAAGCGAGAATACCCAAGCGAGCAAATCAGCCGACACTAGCACAGCGAAAGATTCAAACGTCAATCTTAACCCTATTACCGGGCTTGCTGGGCAAGCGATAAATATTGGCGGAGAGTCGGTACAATTGGGAATAAGTTCATCCCGAGATTTCTCCGGTGATGCCACAGCTAACCAAAGCAACAGCTTAAACGGCGCTATCTCAGTTACTGTGGTCGACGTACTTCCTAACAGCAACCTTGTTATTCGTGGCGAAAAGTGGCTAACCCTGAATCAGGGCGATGAATATATCCGTCTTACCGGCATCATTCGTCCGGCAGACATTAGTCCCGAGAATGAAATCGTGTCCACTAAGGTTGCAAATGCGCGTATCCAATATTCGGGTACGGGAAGTTTTGCGCGAGCACAAGAAAAGGGTTGGTTAACCAAGTTCTTTGATTCTGCTTGGTGGCCTCTTTAGGTTTTAGGATAGGAGAGTGAACATGCGTTTGTTTTCAGTAGTATTAGCCGCTTTCACAATGCTTTTATCTTCACAGGCAGGTGCGCAGCGCATTAAAGATGTAGCGAGTATTCAAGGCGTACGTAGTAACCAATTAGTGGGATATGGTCTTGTTGTAGGTTTGCCTGGAACGGGTGAACAAAGCCCGTTTACCGAACAGAGTTTCAGAACCATGCTGCGTAACTTTGGTATCAGTCTTGACGCTAACACCAAGCCAAAAATACGAAACGTGGCCGCAGTGGCGGTACACGCCGACCTGCCTGCTTTTGCAAAACCCGGACAAACCATTGATATTACGGTTTCTTCAGTTGGCGAAGCGGCCAGTCTTCAAGGCGGAACGCTGCTCCAGACGTTTCTTCGCGGTGTTGACGGTAAAGTCTACGCTGTAGCGCAAGGCAGCTTAGTCGTGAGCGGGTTTGGCGCTCAAGGCGGTGATGGCTCGCGCATTGTCGTTAATACGCCAACGGTAGGCAGAATTCCAAACGGTGCGATGGTAGAGCAATCTGTACCAACAGGCTTTGCCAATGGCGACACGTTAACGCTTAACCTCCATTATCCAGATTTCTCAACGGCTAAGTCGCTTGCAGATACGATCAACGAGCGCTTAGGTGCACAGCCCGAAAATGGCTATGTTATTGCTAAGCCCATTGATGCAGCGTCTGTTCGCGTGTCGGCCCCGCGAGACGTCGGTCAGCGCGTGGGCTTTTTGGCTACCTTAGAAAACTTCGAATTTACACCAGCTGATGCGCCAGCGCGTGTGGTAATAAACAGCCGCACAGGCACCATTGTTATTGGCAGTGACGTTCGCTTGTTACCAGCAGCAATTACTCACGGCGGGCTAACGGTGACCATCTCTGAAAATCAGCAAGTTTCTCAACCTAACGCGTTTGGTGAAGGGCAAACTGCCGTTACCACTCAGTCGATTGTTGATGTCGATTTGGCAGATAGCCGCATGTTCAAGTTCGAGCCAGGCGTCACTCTTGACCAGCTAGTACGTGCCGTTAATGAAGTGGGTGCGGCACCGGGCGACTTAATGGCAATTTTAGAGGCACTTCGTCAGGCAGGCGCGTTACGCGGTGAACTCGTGATTATCTAAACGAACTAATCACACCAATAATAGCTCGCGAGAAAAATAGGTATCAGCGGAACAAATACGATGGAAGCATTAAGCACAAAAAATCAGCTTGATATGGCGCGTAACGTCCATGATCTGGGCAGCATCAACAAAATGCGTGAAGCCATTGCGTCAGGCGATGAAACGGTATTGCAAGAAGCTGCCCAGCAGTTCGAGGCAATATTTGTGCAAATGATGTTGAAATCAATGCGTAAAGCGCAAGATGCCCTTGCTGACGAAAATAGCCCATTTAATTCGCAGCAAGTTAAATTTTATCGTGATATGCACGACCAACAGCTAGCAACAGACCTCACTTCCGGTGGTGGCTTAGGTCTCGCTGATGTCATTGTTAAACAGTTAGGTCAAACTGAGGATAGCTATACGCCTGCCAGTGTAATCAGAAGTGACGGCGACTTATCATCACTTAACAGAAACCGTGTGTACAACGTAGCTGAGGCGCAGGATATTGCCCTTTCTTCACAGTCTATTCGTAGCCAGTCAGCACAAAAAGATGCCATGTTCGAAAGTCCCGAGCAGTTTGTAGAGAGCCTAATGCCAATAGCTGAGAAAGTGGCAGAAAAATACGGAATGGATCCTAAAGCAATAATTTCCCAAGCAGCAGTTGAAACCGGGTGGGGGAAATTTGTTATCCATAAAGCCAATGGGGAAAGCTCGCACAACTTATTTGGCATCAAAGCAAATAAGGGATGGCAAGGAGAGCAGGCTGTAGTCGACACATTAGAATTTAACAATGGACTGCCGCAAAAACAAAAGGCTGCTTTTAGGTCCTACTCGTCAGTAGAAGACGCAATGGAAGACTATGGACGCTTTATCACATCACAGCCTCGCTACAGCCATGCTGTCGAGAATGCTTCTGACGCAGCGCGCTATACCCATGCGCTTCAAGAAGCGGGCTACGCTACCGACCCTGAATACGCGAGCAAGATAATGGCTGTGTATAACAGCGAACGTCTTAGCGTGTTAATGCCGTAGTCGAGGGGCCATAGGTGAGGAGAATACAGTGAGTTCTGTTGATTTATATTCATTAGCCACAAGCGGCGTAAACGCTAGCAGCAAGTTACTTCAAACAACGAGTAACAATATCGCCAACGTCAACACGCCAGGCTATGTTCGCGAGCGCACTGAGCTTCAAAACAGCCAAGTTTTTGGTGTGGAGATCGGCAATACTGAGCGTATTATCAACGTTTTTGCACAAAATCAGCTGCGTCGCGACATAACAGCGGTAGGAGAACTGGAAGCCTTTTCTAGCAAAACAACGGCTATTGATAACCTGTTGGCAAGTGAAGCGAACTCAATTTCAAAAGGACTAAGTGAGTATTTCTCTGCTTTACAAACGGCAGCAGATGACCCAACCAATTTGGCGTCACGTGAACAAGTATTGAGTAAATCCGAGTCTTTGTATAACCGAATGAGAACGTTATCTGACTATATGCTAGAAAAAGAGGAAGAGCTCAACCTAGAGTTCACGTCGATGGTGAACCGAGCAAACACCTTGATTGGCAATATTGGCGACTTGAACCGCAACATTGTTATCGCCAATGGTAACAATACGAGCGATCAACCAAGCGCTCTGCTCAACGAAAGAGACCAAGCTATCAACGAGCTTGCTTCTATCATGGGTATTACGGTTAAAGAGAGCACTACGCAAAATGGTGCTGTAACCATTAATCTTACGTCAGGTGAGTCACTCGTTCTTGAAAACGGTGCATTCAACCTTTTTGAGTTAAGCTCTAGTGCGGATTTAACGACGAAAGAAATTAAGTTAGAAACTGACTTTGGCTCACAAACCAAAAACAACGCATCATTACGAATTTTGGAAAGTGATCTTGGCGGCGCATTGGGTGGGTTGTTTGAGTATCGCAATGAAGTGTTAGGGCCAACAATGCGTGATGTAGGTCAGCTCTCCGTCGCTTTCGCCGATGCGATGAATACTCAAAATAAATTGGGTATGGATTTAGACGGTCAAATCGGCACTAACATTTTCGATATTCCTTCGTTCAGAGGCTTAGCCTACGAAGATACCAATGGCGACTATGTTGTTAATGCGCAGATTACCGAGGGTAAAGGTGCTGAATTAACTGACGCCGATTATAAAATTGAAGTGACTGCTGTTGCTGCAGGCGTGCCCAGCGAAATAGAAATTACGTTTTTAAATCCAGATGGCACACCGAAAAAAGATGGTTCAGGTAATGACATCATTTTTTCAAACTTTGCTGTAACCCCTGGCTTTAACGAACTACCTGGTGGCATTGAAATCGACTTTGCGGGGAGCGACCCCTATACCATTGGCAATGAGTTTCTAATTCAACCCACTAAAGACGTGGCTTCAAAAATAAGTTTAGCCACTAATCGCCCCGAAGATTTGGCCTTTGCTAATCCCGTAAGAGCCGGGGCCGATAGCACAAATTTAGGCAGTGCCAATATTGTAGATGTAACAGTGTCAAATACGGAAGTGGGCACTTCTGCTTTTGATGGTGCGGGTGGCCTTTTAAATACAGCGCCAGCTCAAATTAGCTTTACCGCTGCAGATACCTACGAGGTATTAGATGGAAGCGGTACAGTGTTAGCAACTGTCACAGGAACAACAAATTTAAATAATCTTATTACTCAGGCAGGAATAAGCCCAGACCCTGGTTTTGATCTCAGTTTAGACGGTGTACCAAAAGCAGGGGATAGCTTTTCAATTAGCTATAATACAGATGGCTTTAACGACAACAGCAATGCGCTTAATTTAGCTGCTCTTCAAAATGAAAACAAAGTACAGGTGAGTAGCGAAGCGACGAATAGGCCTAGAACCTTTCAAGATGCCTATGCGTCTATGGTAGGACGCATTGGTGAAGATGCATCAATGGCCAGTGTCTCATTGGCTTCCGCTGAAGCGATGAAAGTACAGTCGCAAAACTGGTTTGAGTCTGTTTCAGGCGTAAGCTTAGACGAAGAAGCGGCAAACTTGATTAAGTACCAACAAAGCTATGCTGCCGCAGCACGAATTTTGTCTACGGCTCAAGAATTATTTAATACCATTTTGCAGTCAGCAAGGTAGGTGAGTTATGCGTATATCAACGAATCAAATTTATGATCAAAACATGCGCTCGATTATGCAAAATCAGGGCGACTTGGCGAAAACCCAAGAACAGCTAGCTTCCGGTAAACGCATTATCACGCCCAGCGACGATCCTGTTGGTGCAGCGAAGGTGCTGCGCTTAACTGAAGAAATTGATGAGCTTACTCAGTTTCAGCGTAATAATGATTTGGTAACGGGGTCGCTTGAACAGCAAGAGGCTGTGCTAACCAATATTACTGATTCAATTAACCGTGCACGCACGCTTATTGTCCAGGCTGGAAATGGGATCTTAGATGACCCTGATAAACGCGCCATTGGTGCGGAACTAGAGCAGATAAAACTTGAAGTGTTTGATCTGATGAACACACAGGATGCAGATGGCAATTATTTGTATGCGGGCTTCCAGTCGGGCAACCAGGCGTTTGAATACAACCCAGCAGCGGGTGGGAATGCCATTACCTTCGCAGGCGACCCTGGTGTAAGCTTTGTGCAGCTATCTAATAGCTCGAAGATTCAATCAACCAGTAACGGATATGAAGTTTTTGAAAACGTGCTATCGCGATTTAAATTTTCAGTTGATGGCACAACGGGGGCAACGGTAACTACTGCCTCTGTGAGACAGCAGGGAACATTTGATACCTTTTTTGACAAGAATTACGACCCTGTAAACGCAGGAAACAACGATTACCGCATTAATTTTCTAGCATCCGGACAAGCTGAGTTGGTCAACCAAGGTACTGGTGTCGTTATTGACACAGTGTCGTTTACGTCTGGTCAGCCGTTTACCATCAAGGGAATGGAATTTGATGCGACGGCCGTGCCTGGTGATAGTATAGATTTGTCTTTTAACGCACCGCAAAAGAAAAGCATGGCCCAGTCTATCCACGAAATTCAGACCATATTGATGGATTCCACAATAGACAATTCTGCACTTCAAGAATCGATAGCTGATGCACTAGTAGGATTGGATAACGGACTTGAGAAACTTTCTTTAGAACGGGCTTCCATCGGTAGCCGTTTGAATATCGCTGAGAGTACTTATGAAAGTAACCTTGATATGGAAATTGCGGCAAAAGCGCAGCGCTCATCTATTCAGGATGTAGACTACGCAGAGGCGTCTACTGAGTTCGCAAAGCAGGAAACGGCATTGAGTGCTGCGTTGGCTACTTTTCCTAAAGTAGCTAACTTATCGCTATTCGATTTCGTTTAGCGGTCATAATTTATCAAATCACTAACGCCGTTTAAGCGCGCCATATAAACTCTGGCTTGATTGTCGACATGGCTGGAGTAGTAAGAGATATAAAGATTGTCGCCTTCAATCACCAAGCCCGGATAACTTGTATCTCCTCCGCTTGGCAGCGTTTTTAGTTCAGTGAATATTTTAGTTACGCTATCAAATAGCCATACCCTGGTGGTAAATTGGTGTGAGCCCCAATCTATATGTCGTCCTGCAACGATATATAGGTTTTCACTTAACGCCACTGCGGCCGGACCGCCAATATAGATACCTAAATCATGCCACTGCCATTTGGTATACGGCGGTTTTGACGTACCAAATTGCGCACTGAAAGTATCGGCATCTCGTCTTAAAAATACCGAGGCGATTCCGTAATCATCAAACAAGATTGTGCTTTCATTGGGGTAACCTTTACCTTGTTTGCCCAAACAAAAAGCCTCCTCCTTGTGAACGTGCATTGAACGTGTAGGATCACCCTTATAGAGCGAAACTGAGTTCGCTCGTCGATTGTACGCAAAACCATAAGCTTCTGAGTTATAAAAAATATTGTTCCACAACCACCAACCGCTTCTACCGTGACTATTCCCTGTAGACCATGAATAGCCGGTGGTTGAGAAAAAAGTCACCATTTTTGTGACCACTTTTCTATTATCAAGGAAGGATTTTGCATAGGTAGTAAGCATGAGACGAGAGCCATCGTATGAGAACTTCGGATCTCGTAGGTCTGCATTATTCTCTCTAATAACTACTCTGTTGCGAACTTGAAACGAAGTTTTATCAAGAGTTAATACAATAACCACTCCGTCAGTACTGACATGGTCGGTAGCTTGTCGGTAACAGCACATCAAAGTTTTACGACTTTTGTCGAACGGATTTTCTATTAAATCAGTGAAAGCGCAATGGGTTGCAGGCTTGGATATGCGCTTTATGTTGAACAGCATCAAACTATTTTTCATGCCAAATCTCCCTTAAAAATCCACCAGTTATGTCGTGTCTTACCGTCAATCTACGGCAATATCTTACCGCCTATCGGCAAAAATCGTAATTTTTTCTAAAGGGATTCTAAATGATGTCGATACAGTTTCTGAGAGAGCCAGTTCATCAATTACCCCTCAGGTCTTGATGACTACTAAAACAAAACGTCGGCAATGCCGACAGCCAGCGCACGCTGGACTGAGAGTGTAGGAGAGACTTTATGTCTATGTTCGTTAATACCAATGTATCCTCATTGAATGCCCAGCGTCAGCTTTTTGATGTTAGTAATTCTTTGAGTACGTCTTTTGAGCGCCTTTCTTCAGGCTTCCGTATCAACAGCGCTGCTGATGATGCCGCAGGTTTGCAGATTACTGATCGCTTAACATCACAAATTCAAGGATTAGATCAAGCCGTTCGCAATGCGAACGACGCTATATCTCTTACTCAGACCGCTGAAGGTGCACTGGGTGAGACTACAAATGCCCTTCAGCGAATTCGTACTTTGGCAGTACAGTCACAAAACGGGATCAACAGCACGGCCGATAGGGTAGCACTGCAAGAGGAGGTATCAGCTCTTCGACAGGAAATGTCTCGAATCGGGAGCACTACAGAGTTTGGTGGTGTGTCGCTACTCGCCGGTGGCTTCTCTGCTACCTTCCTTGTAGGCGCGAATGCAAATCAGAAAATCAGTGTTAATTTGTCAAGAACGGGTGGATTTGGTGCCAACGGCCTATCAATTGATGGTGATGTCTTATCAGCAGGTGCTGCGTCAAGCATGTTGGCGGAAATAGATTCGGCATTATCCGTAATTGGGAGCACACGGGCAGAGTTGGGTGCGCTGCAAAACAGGTTTCAGTCAACGATAAGAAATTTAAGTAATATTTCTGAAAATGTATCTGCCGCGCGTTCTCAAATAAAGGATACAGATTTTGCCGCTGAGACTGCAAGTCTCACGAGAAATCAGATAATCCAGCAGGCAAGCACCACTGTGTTAGCTCAGGCTAACCAGCGCCCGCAGGCTGCATTACAGCTTCTAGGTTAATCATAATTAGCGTGAAGCCAGGAGGTAGTGCTCTAGTTCACGTGCGTTTTAAGCTGGTCTTTTCAAGGCCAGCTTTTTTATATCTCAGCCACTTAATTGTTATAAAGCCCGCCTACCCACACATTTGTGCCTTCAATCCATAGCCCCAACACTATGAAGTTTATAGGTTTTTTTATTGATTCTCTTTTTTATCTAAAAATTTGGAAAAACATCTAAAGTAAAAATAGATCTTTGACGATAACTAATACAAAGGGGAGATAAACGATGTTTTTATCCTCTACGCTTCTAAAGTTTATGTTTAAAAGCGTCAATAGCACCGTTTTAATTCAGGTTTATTTTAAGATTCTGAGTTTAAAAGTTAGGAAATACAGTGCTTTAAATCGACAAAAAGTCTTGAAAAAAATACTAAAGTAATTTCAAGTAAAGGTCGATAAAAGATGGAGTTTGTTGATAAATGATTAGAGCTGCCGACCGGCGAGAATAGAGCCAGGAGGTAGTGAGAGGTTTGAGGTTCTGGAACACCAAACCCACCGACCAGCAAAGAGAAGAAACTTCTCTATTTAGCAAGTTCCATTGGTAGTGTGCCAATGAAACGTCAGAATAAACTGACAGGGTTTTGTAAGCACAGGTTATGCCAAATATTTAAATTAATTGCGCAAATAATAAAACCAATAGCGCCATACTCGAAACTGTTAGGAGAGACTCATGAGTCTATTTGTTAATACCAATGTGTCATCATTGAACGCCCAGCGTCAGCTGTTTAATACAAGCAATAATTTAAATACTGCATTTGAGCGTCTTTCGTCTGGTTTTCGTATTAACAGTGCTGCCGACGATGCTGCAGGACTTCAGATAACCGATCGGATGACTTCTCAAATTCAGGGGCTGGACCAGGCTGTAAGAAATGCAAATGATGGAATTTCTTTAGCACAAACTGCGGAAGGTGCATTGCAAGAAACAACCAACGCTCTTCAGCGTATACGGACGCTAGCTATTCAGTCACAGAACGGTATCAATAATACTGCAGACAGAGTTGCGCTGAACGAAGAAGTTGAAGCATTGAGAAATGAGATGTCTCGTATTGGTTCTACGACTGAATTTGGCGGCGTAAGTTTATTAACTGGAGGTTACTCTGCGTCTTTCTTAGTTGGAGCAAATGCTAATCAGAAAATTAGCATAAATCTCTCGAGGTCCGGTGGCTTTGGCGCTTCGGGTTTAGGAATCGATGGAGACGTACTTTCCGCAGGTGCCGCTTCTGCAATGCTGACCGATGTGGATGCCGCGCTGTCTATTATTGGGAGCACTCGCGCAGAGTTAGGGGCAACCCAAAATAGATTCCAGTCGACCATCCGTAACCTGAGCAATATATCCGAAAACGTTTCTGCTGCAAGGTCTCGCATCAAGGATACAGATTTTGCCACTGAAACGGCAGAATTGACCCGCAATCAGATATTACAGCAGGCAACAACTACAGTGTTGTCGCAAGCTAACCAGCGTCCACAAGCCGCGTTGTCGCTTCTTGGTGGATAAAGTTGAAGTTATAGGAAGGAGTTGAGAGGCCATCCTAAAAGTGAAAAGGACGGCTTTATTGCCGCCCTTTTAAATAGAATGCCGACCAACAGGTCCGAAAATGTAGAAGTGTTGGTTGAGAGGCCAGTTTAATCTACTAAGCCCTGTTAGCCGACAAAAACGAATTTTGCTCCATCTCCTAACGTGAGCAAATTGGCCGAGATGAACGTCTCGGCCTTTTTTATAATCGCCGAATCGTCTCACCAATCTCAAATTCCAGTAGAGCAACGCTAGAATCCATTTGGATTAATGCAATAATGGTACCAATTTTCTGTTTGTCTTCCTGGGTTCTGCTTCTAATTGTCGAAAAAATTATTTCATCTATCCCTAGTCGTAGCAAACAAGCCTCGTTGATGTATCTGAACCTCTATTGCTCGAATACTTTGTATCATTTGCCCAATTGAAGCGATGGTATAGGTTTCAACAAAAGCACTCTCATATCAGTGTATAACGTAATTTACGTGCATATTTTTATTATAAAAAACAGTAATTTAAATTATTGCCGAATTATTTATTCAAAATAATGAAAAAAAAGCTCAAGAACTTAAAGTTTGAGCCGATACCATTGTTGAGGGGTAATATACTTTTTTATTAATGATGGATTAGTAAGCGTAGTGACCTTGCTAGTTTTAACTGGAAAGAGCTGGCTGAAATACGTACGGTCAGGTCTCTTGGAGGTAGTAACATGTCTTTATTTGTAAATACTAACGTATCATCAATAAATGCACAGCGTCAGCTTTTTGACGTTAGTGATAAATTGAATACATCTTTTGAACGTCTTTCCTCAGGTTTTCGAATAAATAGTGCATCTGATGATGCTGCAGGCTTGCAGATTACTGACAGACTGACGTCACAAATTCAAGGTTTAGATCAAGCCGTAAGAAATGCCAACGATGCTATTTCGCTTACTCAAACTGCAGAGGGAGCGTTACAGGAGACAACTACATCTCTCCAGCGTATACGAACGCTTGCTGTACAATCGCAAAACGGTATAAACAGCACAGCTGATAGAAAAGCATTGCAAGAAGAGGTTTCGGCACTTCGTCAAGAAATTTCTCGAGTGGGAGCAACAACAGAATTCGGTGGCGTTACTTTGCTTGCAGGCGGCTTTTCCGCAAAATTTCTTGTTGGTGCAAACGCTAATCAGACGATTAGCGTGAACCTTTCAAGAACAGGTGGGTTTGGTGCTAATGGCTTATCGATAGATGGAGATGTCCTTTCTGCCGGTGGAGCATCTAGTATGCTTGCCGAAGTGGATGCTGCGCTGTCGGTATTGGGAGCTCAGCGTGCGGAGCTTGGCGCACTACAAAATCGTTTTCAATCAACAATCAGAAATTTAAGTAACATCTCAGAAAATGTTTCAGCGGCGCGTTCTCAGATAAAAGATACAGATTTCGCTGCTGAAACAGCGGCTTTGACTAGAAACCAGATAATTCAGCAGGCATCTGTTTCTGTACTTAGTCAGGCTAATCAGCGTCCACAAACCGCGCTGTCTTTGCTCGGGTAAGCTATACTCTAAAAGTCGCACAGTAATTCAGAAACGGGGGCCCGCTTTATTGCGAGCACTCGTTTTTGTGTTTTAGATGGGGAGATAGTTCGTGAAAATTCAAAATATGCAAGGTGGTCAAGTATTTGCTTCGCCCTCTATGGGGAGAGATGTCGAGCCTCAAATACGAGTAAAATCAGAGACTGGTGTTATTTCTCAAGAACTGGACAGTGAGAATAAGTCTAAAAACACAAATGCAGATGAACTTATAGCGAGTAATGATCAATTTTCTACTCAAGTAAGCCGAATAATCGCCGATAACGAGTCATCAGAAGCGAAAATTACGCTTGATGAGGCGACTAAGAAGGTAGAATCTTTTTTAAAGACTCAAAATCGGGATCTTGCATTTTCAATAGACGAGGAAACTAATCGCTCTGTGGTAATCGTGAAAGACGCGCAATCCGATGAGGTTATAAGACAGATTCCTTCTGAGGATGTTCTCGAACTCGCTGAAAGAATTAAAGACTTGCAAAACGATATTGGACAAACGGTAGGAATGTTCATTGATCAACAAGTCTGAGGGGTAAATTATGACGATACAATCATTAGGTGTTGGCTCAGGGCTAGCTTTAGATGATTTGGTACAACAGCTTATTTCGGCTGAAAGGCAGCCAAAGGAAGAAAGCTTAAACGCGAGAGAAGAGGCTGTAGAAGCCGAAATCTCTGGTCTAGGCCAAATAAAGTCTAAGCTATCTGAATTTAAAGATTCAGTAGACGAACTCCGCACTGATAGCGACATAAACGGTAGGGAACCAACCGTCAAAAACCCTTCAGAGGATAATGATGTTCTCTCTGCCGAAGCGTCTTCTTCTGCATTAAGAGGCAGTTATTCCATAACGGTGGATCAGTTGTCAGCAGGAAGCCGGATAACGACTAACGCTGGCGATTTTTCGTCGAGTTCAGACGCACTTTTATCTGGAGGAACCGGTTCTTTGACGTTCGCGGTAAATACAGATAAAAGCTTTACTATAACTGTCGATAGCACAACCTCGCTTGCAGACTTACGGGAGTTGGTAAACAATTCTGCTGATAACTTTGGTGTGACTGCTAATATTATTGAAACCGGAACTGCTGAAGGACCAAGACTTGTTTTTGTTTCAGAGGAGACCGGAGCAGGTAACGACCTCTCTATCACAAACGATAACGCAGAGCTGGACCGACTCTCGACGGGAGGAGGTGCGTCTAATATCTCAGCGAATAATATTGAGTTAGCAAAAAATGCCATTGCAACAGTAGACGGGATTACCGTTGAAAGTAGTAGCAACGAGTTTGACAATACTATTCAAAACGTTTCTTTCACTGTCAATGAGCTATCTCCTAAAGACGCTAATGGTGCAGCCCTCGCATCAACTTTAGGAATAGGTTTTGATAAAGAGGGATTGGAACAAAAAATTAGAGATTTCGTTGATAACTACAATGGGTTAATCGATGAAATTGGAAGGCTTACTCGATATGGCGAGTCAAGCCTAGAGGATGATGGAGCCTTGGCAGGCGACTCTCTTCTAAGAGGTATGCAATCTGGCCTTGCAAAAATAGTCAGTGAGAATGTAAGCAATTCTTCTCTGGGTGGGCTCTTCCGGCTTGGGGTAGAACTTGATAAAGATGGCAAGTTAGAGATTGGGTCTAGTGATTTTGGATTAGGCTCTGGAGAGGAGCGTCTTAAGGATGCGCTTGAAGATAATTTTGATGATATTGCAAAACTATTTACAGATGAGAATGAAGGAATTGCGGTAAGGATATACAATTTTGTCGATGAATTCTCTTCTTCTGACGGGCTTATCAGCTTGAGAGAAAAAAGTGCGAAGGAAAGTCGGGAAAACATCAATTCAGCCCGAGAAGCACTTGAATTACGCATGATCAGTTTTGAGCAAACTGTGAGATCAAAATATGTGAATTTAGACAAAACAGTTGCGCAGCTTAATCAAACTGGTTCTGCTCTATTTGCAGCGCTTATTTAAAAAATAATTGGAGTTACTATGTCATTACGAGGCATTAAGGCATATCAAAAAGGTAATCTGAAGCAAGATATTTCAACAGCGGACCCTCACAAACTCACGTTATTGTTAATTCAAGGTGCGTTAGATCGAATTGCCTATGCAAAGGGGGCAATAGAACGTAAGGATTTAGTTGCAAAATCGGGTTTTATATCTAAATCGACCTCTATCATCATGCACCTAAGAGATACTTTAGATTTTAATGCGGGCGGTGAAATCTCTAATAACTTATATTCTTTGTATAGCTATATTTTAGACAGAATTAATGAGGCGCATTTGCATAATTCGGTGGAGCCGTTGGATGAATCCTATAGTTTATTAGAGCCAATAAGAGATGCTTGGGCTCAGATACCCGAAAGCGCGAAGCAAGAAGCGTATGCGAACCAACAAAGAGAAAGTCTTGGATGAGTGAAGGCTTCACCGTCGACCTAAACCATCAGCATAGTCCACTGTTTTTGCGGATTGTCAATTGGAGAATTCAGCAGTACCTCCTAGACATTGATAGATTTTCGGAAGAGTTTGCTTACGCTACTCAACTTCGGCACAAAGTTGTTATAAGGGAGATAAAAAAACTCAGAGGTGAAGCTAGGCGAAATTTTGTAGAAAATGAGCTAAACGCCAATAGATACCTTGAAGACCTTACTTCACGCTTGCTCCATGATGCAAAAAGTGAGGTAATAAAGCTTAAGAGAAATGAAGCTGCGGTTAAGAGATACAGATAAAGATGCGTAAAGCAATCCAACTATTCCTCACTGAAAACGAAACACAAGAGAAGCGCGAACAGTCTTTTTCCTCATTAATTAATAAAAACTTCAATCAGAGTTTAAGATGTTTTCAGCGTATTGTTCCTTCGATCTATTCTCTTATTAAACAAAGCGGAAATGGTCACCATTCAGTTTATATAAACCGTGAAAGCGAGCTAGATATTGTTGAATATGAATCTGGAAACGTGTTTTACGGTCCTAATAGAACCAACGCTATCTCAGCTCATGTAGAGCGTTTTCTCCTTAGTCCCTATGTACTGCAGCTTGGTAAGACAAGATTGAAAGATGAGGCAGTTAATACGCAAAAGCTCGATGGTCTCGTTGTTTTCGGTATTGGTTTAGGCTTACATATTTACGATCTTATTATAAAATTGAAGCCAAAGCACCTTGTGGTTTATGAACCCAACCCGGATTTCCTTGGCTGCTCGCTTTACTCTGGTTTCTGGCCAAAGATTTTTGTTTATGCTCAAGAACAAAATATTTCGCTCTATTTCCAGATACCAAATAATGGTAAGAGCCTTTTCAGTGATCTAAGTGAGTTAAAGCAAGCCTTTTCTTTGGATCGTTTTGCAGTATATTTTCATTATCATAATAGCGCTTTCGATGATATTTTTGATGAATTAGTATCGAATAACTGGCTTCTTTCTATGGATCTAAGAGAGACGGTCGAAAAAAAAGGCTTTGAAAGTTACCTGCCAAAGTGGGCTCCCGTTGTCGATACTAAGAACTGGCATAAGTTACCCGATACTCATCAATTATTCGAAAGTAATATGAAGGCCTTTGAGAAATACTTTCCAGAGATTGCATCTGAGTTCAAAAATTATAGAACCAAGCATTGGCAAGTCGTTGTAAACCGAGACCAAAAAGCCAATTTAAAGAACATAAAATGGGGAGAGTTTCTTTTAGGAGATGACCCCGTTGGCGAATCTGAAGAAATATATAAGCTGTTTAGAGATAATCCTAGCAAAGATGAACTGATTTTGGGGTATGCAGGTGGCAAGTTATCACCATACTATCACCACCAAACAGTAATGAGAGTGCAAAAGGAATTTCGCAATTATAAAAGTGAGAGCGCTTCGATAGGGCAAAAAATAAAGTCAGTATTAATGTTCGGCCTGGGTATTGGTTATCAGCTCGAATTTCTTATGAAGTCTCATGATGTTGAAAAGCTTTTTCTTTATGAGCCAAACAGAGATTTTTTCTATGGATCCTTGTTTGCTATTGATTGGCATAAAATTTTAGAGCAAATAGATAAAAGCGGTGGAAGAATATATCTAAATATAGGTGATGATGGCTCGAATCTGGTCCAAGATTTTCTTACGCAGTTTCATAATGTAGGTACTTATCATCTTGCAAATACTTATCTTTTTAAAAGCTATGACAACGACATTCTTGAACCTACGTTATCGAACCTACGCGAAGACTTAAAACTCATTGTAGGTCTTGGTGATAATTTTGAAAACTCCCGTTATATTATTTCTCATTCGAAGTGGGCAGTAGAAAATAGAGTGAAATTTTTGCTTGAACGTAAAAAGTCGCCGCGGGAACTTGAAGATGTCCCTGTTTTTATTGTTGGCAATGGCCCTTCGCTAGATAATTTATTTCCCCTTCTGAAAGCTGAAAGAGAAAACGTAATCGTCATAAGTTGTGGAACGGCGCTACAGGCCCTACATAAACATAATATAGTTCCTGATTATCACGCTGATATCGAAGTGAATCGTTCGACTTTTGATTGGACCGCACGAATTAAAGACAGGGAGTTTTTAAAACGGGTTAAACTTATTAGTGGAAACGGAGTTCATCCAGATACGGCAAGTCTTTACAAAGATGCCTTTTTATCACTTAAAAATGGTGAAGCAGCAACATTAATGCTTACGTCGCTTATGAGTGAACTTAATTTTTCAACGCTCAGAAACTCTTACCCCACAGTATCCAATTTCGCGATTGACTTTGTCGTTGAAGTTGGGTTTAAGCAGATTTATTTGCTTGGCGTAGATATGGGGTTTGTCGATTTAAAGCATCATCACTCTAAGCACTCAGGATACTATACCTCAAATGGTAATGAGCTTTACGATTATCAAAAAGAAAATAATACATCGATTGTTGTTGAAGGTAACCTCAGGCCATACGTCAAAACGAAATATGAATTCAAAATGTCGAAAGCAGTGATTGAGCGAACTCTTTCTTCTAGTGATGCTGAAGTATATAACTTAAACGATGGTGCAAAAATTAAAGGTACTATTCCGCTCGATCCAAAGAATGTCTTAATTACCTCTACGCCAGATTCGAGAAGAAAACTTACAAACTGGCTTGAAAACGAGGCGTTTCAAACATTAGATTGTGAGCGATTTATAGAACGATTCGAAGAAAGAATCAAGAGTACAGACTTATTAGAGGGCATAGATAAGTTGAGAGTCCGTGCTGGTGTCGAAGTCGACACTCGAGAGGTCGTTGAAAAGTAACCGTTCACCAAGGCCCTATTGACAGG
>NZ_CACSIH010000032.1:0-214 GCF_902705805.1 Alteromonas alvinellae
AGTAGAGTGAAAAGTAGTTACTCACTGATTGAATTGATATCCAGTTTTCTAGATTGTTACCCGTTTTTCCTGGCAGCCATAGCGATACGGTACCACCTGACTCCATTCCGAACTCAGAAGTGAAACGTATTAGCGCCGATGGTAGTGTGGGGTTTCCCCATGTGAGAGTAGGACACTGCCAGGTCCCATTAAGAAAAACCCGCCTAACGGCGGG
>NZ_CACSIH010000033.1:0-468 GCF_902705805.1 Alteromonas alvinellae
CCGCCCCTTAGTGGGGTGTTATAAGGCGTCAGCCTAAACTGCGTTTGGCTTTATACAAATCCTAGTGCAACTGCCCTCTCCTGTTTTCATTAGCTTCGCTCTGGCTTGTGGTAGGTTTAAATCCGCCGCTTTCAATTCAAAGGTTGCGCATTAGGCGCTTTATCGCCAAGTTATTATTCGACGTCAACAAGCGCCAATGCGTTCGACAGTTCAAATGGCGGCTATCTTCAGTCAAATCAAAACCGTCACTGCACAGTCGTTTCGCTTGTTTGTGTTAACAATCAATCGTATGCTGGCTTCAACAATTTTTAAACAGACCAAAGGAAATGGCTCTGCTTCTAACAAAGCGCTAAAGACCACTCCCTTCGGTCGCTCGGACGCATTTACGCGGGGCGGCTTCGCCATTATGCCCCACGCAACTGCGCCGCTTAGCTTAATGTTATATGCTAATTGGTACTTAACTCATGG
>NZ_CACSIH010000034.1:0-229 GCF_902705805.1 Alteromonas alvinellae
TGGTGATGGGGGGCCTAATGTGGTGGTGTTTGGAGAGAGTAATGCCGGAGCGGTTTTTGCAATACACTAATTCATTCTGTGTCAAAGTAACTTCTTTAGAATACAAAGCTACTCATATAATTTTAGTACCTTTTGTTATTAAATCGTAATCTTTATTTGCTGTTAGTATTTTGAAGGCGTTGAATTAAAGGGGCTTAACGCTAATGCCAGTCAGTTAAGCTGACTGGCA
>NZ_CACSIH010000035.1:0-1055 GCF_902705805.1 Alteromonas alvinellae
CAATATGCATAAAACTCGTCTAAGTGCGGTCACGGCGTGCGTCAAAAGTCTGCTTAATGGAAGCGCTGCGACCGTAACCAGCATAGGTCGAGGAATCAATACTAAAGCCTTTGAAAAACATCGGATTAAACGTGCTGACCGCTTGCTCTCAAACCCGCATTTAGTAAGTGAAACACCGCTCATCTATGCATCTATATGCCAACTATTTTGCGGCAACACAACACGCCCTGTTATCTCAATCGACTGGTCAGATTTAGACGACCGTAAAGCGCATTTTCTTTTACGCGCGGCAATATCTTTAAAAGGTCGGCCCGTCACACTTTATCAAGAAGTGCATTGCAACAAGACCAAAGAGAAACCAGCCACCCACAAAGCATTCTTAAAGACATTACACGCCATGTTACCTTCAAATTGCCGACCCATTATCGTTACCGATGCAGGGTATAAATCGCCTTGGTTCAGGGCAGTTAGGGCACTTGGATGGGACATTATTGGACGTATCCGTAAGCCACATCTTTATTCACTTGATAGAGGAGATACGTGGCAGTGTATTCGCTATCTCTATACTCAAGCAACCTGTCGTCCGAAGCGTTTTGACAACAGCCAAATAGTAAGAAGTAATCCCTTTGCCTGCTCGCTAGTTCTTTTTAAACAGAAATCTAAAGAGCGTCATGCTTCAAATCCAGATGGTACACGTAAAGCCTCAAAACGCTCAAAAGCCCATGCGCAAGGGGCGAAAGACCCGTGGCTATTAGCCACAACACTGGCGTCTCACCGAAGCTTATCGAAACAAGTAGTGGCCATTTACAGGCAACGAATGCAAATTGAAGAAGGCTTTAGAGACATGAAAAGCACGAAGTTCGGGCTTGGCTATGAACAGAATAAAAGCGTGAAAAAGCAGCGTCTAACAATACTGGTATTGCTGACGACGTTAGCGTCACTCGTAGCTATATTACTGGGTATAATACTTGTCTCATCGAATAAGCATCGGCGCTTCCAAGCCAATACTGAAACCAGGAGCGTGTTGTCATTCCATTACCTTGGACTCAGGGCTG
>NZ_CACSIH010000036.1:0-18132 GCF_902705805.1 Alteromonas alvinellae
GCCAGTCAGCTTAACTGACTGGCATTAGGCATTACGCCCGTTTTTAAATGTAAACCTACTGGTTTATTGCTTTATTTAGCTAACTTCATTAGAAGCGTGTTCAAGTTCTGTACAAAACTAGATGGGTCTTTCAAGCTACCCTGTTCTGACAATGCAGCTTGATCAAACAATACGCCTACCCACTGATTAAACAGCTCTTCATCTTGGGTATCTGCCAGCAGCTTCACCAAGCTATGCTCAGGGTTAAGTTCAAAGTGATACTTCACGTCTGGCACGGTCTGCCCTGCTGCCTGCATAAGCTTCATCATTTGCGTAGTCATGCCATTGTCATCTGCTACAATCACCGCAGGTGAATCTGTTAAGCGATGGGTAAATTTAACGTCTACGACCTTATCACCAAGTGCAGTTTTAGCTCGCTCAAGAACACCTTCAACTTGCTTTTCTGCTTCTTCTTGCGCCTTCTTAGACTCTTCGTCTTCTAAGTCTCCTAAATCTAAGTTTCCTTTCGCAATTGAGACAAACTGCTTCTCGTTAAACTCAGTAAGGTGAGACATTAACCATTCGTCAATGCGTTCGCCCATTAGCAGAACTTCGATCCCCTTCTTGCGGAAAATCTCAAGGTGAGGACTAGACTTGGCAGCTTGCAGGCTATCTGCTGTCACATAATAAATCTTATCCTGGCCTTCTTTCATTCGCTCAATATAGTCAGCTAATGATACGGTTTGTGCATCAGACTCACCGTGTGTAGAAGAGAAGCGTAACAAGCCAGCAATTTTCTCGCGGTTACTGAAATCTTCAGCAGGCCCTTCTTTTAACACGTTGCCGAATTCATTCCAGAACGACTGATATTTTTCATTGTCGTTCTTCGCCATTTTTTCAAGCATCTGTAATACGCGCTTAGTACAACCTTGGCGTAGCGCTTGCGTTATCTTATTGTCCTGTAGAATTTCACGAGACACGTTAAGCGGAAGATCATTGCTGTCTAGCAAACCTTTAACAAAACGTAGATAAGTAGGCATGAACTGTTCGGCGTCGTCCATAATGAAAACGCGTTGAACGTAAAGCTTAAGACCATGACTTTGGTCGCGATTCCACATATCAAATGGCGCTTTAGAAGGGATATACAATAAACTTGTATACTCTGTTTTACCCTCTACTTTGTTATGCGCCCATGCAAGCGGATCAGCAAAGTCATGAGAAATATGCTTGTAGAATTCGTTATACTCATCGTCAGAGATCTCTGACTTTTCACGAGTCCAAAGAGCGGTGGCTTTGTTTACAACTTCCCATTCACCAGGCTGGCCTTCAATTTTTTCGCCATCAGGGCCTTCACTTTCAGGCACTTCATCTTTCCACATCTGCACAGGGATACTGATGTGATCAGAATACTTACTTACGATAGAGCGTAAACGCCATGCATCAGCAAATTCTTTTTCGTCTTCGCGTAGGTGAAGCGTAATCTCGGTGCCACGTGTAGGCTTGTTGATTTCAGCAATAGTGAATTCACCTTCACCGTCTGAAATCCACTCAACACCTTGCGATGCATCTGCACCAGCAGCACGGGTTCGCACCGTTACTTTGTCAGCTACGATGAACGCAGAGTAAAAGCCAACACCGAACTGGCCAATTAGTTGTGAGTCTTTAGCGCTATCGCCAGAAAGTTTGCTAAAGAAGTCTTTAGTGCCTGACTTAGCAATTGTACCCAAGTTCGCAATGACTTCATCGCGAGTCATACCAATACCGTTATCGGTAATGGTGACGGTATTTGCTTCTTTATCGACGCTAAGCTTTACGTTTAACTCGCCATCGTTTTCGTAAAGACTGTCATTTTCTAGCGCACGAAAGCGTAACTTATCCGCAGCATCTGCCGCGTTTGACACTAACTCACGTAGAAAAATTTCTTTGTTTGAATACAAAGAGTGAATCATCAGATGAAGAAGCTGTTTTACTTCTGTTTGAAAACCGTGGGTTTCTTTTTGGGCTGCTTCAGCCATAATCCAATATCTCCTCGTTGAATGGATCACGTTTGATGTTAAACAGGTAAGGTCGCTCAACGCACTTTTCAACGTTTAGAACGAAAATTTATTTTTTATAAGGAGATTTATCTTCAATAAAGTTTGATGTTGAGTATTTTGTGGGCGAGCGATAAGAGAGAACGTGACGTAGGCCCGCCAGATGCGGACCCACGTTGAGTGTTTTAATTACTAAGAATGGGTATACCCCAATTTACAGTACTATAGTTTGCGGCGACCCGAAAATGCGTGGGTGAGAGTATTACCATCAATATACTCGAGCTCTCCCCCAACCGGCACGCCGTGGGCAATTCGAGACGCATCAACGTTATGGCTTGCACAAAGTTGAGCGATATAATGTGCCGTGGCCTCCCCCTCTACAGTCGGGTTTGTGGCGAGGATAACTTCATTTATCCCACCTGCGGCAAGACGAGCCTCAAGCTCAGTAAGACCAATTTCTTCTGGCCCAACGCCGTCAATAGGAGACAAATGACCCATAAGCACAAAATACTGCCCCTTGTAACTTAAGGTTTGTTCGATTGCTAGTACGTCTTGTGGGCTTTCAACAATACATAACAAGCCACTTGCTTCTCTTTCAGGGTGACGACAAATGTCACATAGCTCGTCTTCAGTAAATGTTCTGCAGCGCTTACAATGATGAATATGCTCCATGGCATTGTGTAATACGTTGCTTAAATCAATTGCCCCAGTACGATTACGCTCTAATAGGTGGAATGCCATACGCTGAGCGCTCTTGTTGCCAACGCCGGGTAGGCACGTTAACGCCTGAATTAATTCTGAGAGTAGCGGACTGAACTTCATAGTATTTACTGCTTTGGTGCTTTTTCTTTTTGATTCGAGCTTTCACGGTATTTAATCACGTTCCGCTTTGCTTGGTCGAGCTTAACTTCATAAATGTTGCCCCCAAACAACCCCTTGTACTCTTCATCGGTGAAAACCAGCGTGTTGTCGTCATAAAACGTTACTGCCTCTTTTTGTGTAACTACGCCTAAATCAATACGCGACACATCGCCACTGAAGAAGTTATCGCCTTCAAAATTTTCAAATAACCACAGGCTTGTTGAATCTAACAGCACCAGTTTAGTCCTATCAGGGCTTATTGCAGCCGATGTGATCCAGCATAACTTTTCAAGGGTGGTACAGGTTTTAAATTCGCCGATGAACTGTGCGTCAAAGTTCGCGGCATGGTCCCCCACCTTATACAACTTGGTGATGCCATCGAAGGGTTTTGTTCTATTTTTTGTAAACAGGTAGAGGTTACGCTTGTACTCTACGAACGCTTCCAAATCGTAGTTCTTGTCTTTCGGTTTTACTTTTCCTTTTCCCATTTCTGGGTAAGTAAACTTAATGATTTCTGCTTCTGTGGTATCGGTTTTTATGTCAATGGGGTTTTCAATTTTGTAAATCGTTAACCAGCGTCGCTTGTTGTCATTGTTACCGAAGTCTCCCAAAAAGAAATGACCGAAACTGTTTTGTGTCATGTCTTCCCAGTCGACGTTTTTGGCATTTGTAACTGTAACTTCCCTCTCAATAGTTCCATCTTTATTGAGCATATAAAGGATAGGTCCATCGCCACTGTCGTTAATGGCCCAAAGCCTTTTGTATTTATCGTATTCTATACCTGAAATTTCCTTAAGCTTCGGGTCGACCGTTACTGTTTTCATTTTAAACAGGTCGTAAATACTCATAAAAAACAACACGGTTGCGATGGGTAGTAAAATAACCGTGGTGATAACTAAGCCTTTCCTTAGCACTACTAAAACCTCTATTTTAACGAGTTAACTTTCGCGTTTAGCGATTAACTGAACACGTTGAGTTTTCTGAAAGATAAAAAACGCAATGATACAACCTTCATTCAACTATTTGGGACACTTTTTCTACGGAACAACGGTTAAATGAGATTTTACTGTTAATGTCGATGAGTTGGGCATGCGCTCAATATTTGTAAGCTGTGTATCAGCCCATAATTATCAACGTATCGGGCTGAAAACAAGCCTAACCTTTATCAGTAAGCAGACGTTGACGTCCATCTTTATTGGATACGGTTTCATCGTGCTTTATGAATTGTTCAATGATTGACTGTTCATGGTCAGTAAATGCAGTTTCAAAATTCTGATGGCCAACGCTCACTGTAGCTTTTTGCCCATTTGCTAACTTTTCGTTAGCCAGCGCTAACTGACTAATGAATTCATTTAACGATATCCGATTGTATGTAAAGGTCCCAGGCTTGCTCAATGATGCAGGTGTGAGTAAGTCATCATGCTCAAGCATAAAGGCGTGTTTGAACTATTGGTAAAAATACTTACTTAGAGCTCATAGCACGTTAGATTTTACGTGCGTATACCGACCCCCCAAACGGTAATGATAACTATTATCACACCATAAAGTGTGCGAGAATGGCAGCATGGCTGATGACTAAGTAAGTAGGAAAACGAATGCGAAATCTCATAAACGCAACCGTGACCCAAGTTTACCATTGGAATGACACTCTGTTTAGTTTCAAAACAACGAGAGAATCATCTTTTCGTTTTGAAAGTGGTCAATTCGTTATGATTGGTCTTGAAGTAGATGGTAGGCCACTGATGAGGGCCTACAGCATCGCAAGCCCAAATTATGATGAGGAATTGGAATTTCTTAGTATTAAAGTGCCAGATGGTGCGCTTACTTCTCGCCTTCAAAATATAGAACCTGGTGACCAGGTAATGATTAATGTTAGGCCTACAGGTACGCTCGTGCCTGGTTTCTTGTTACCCGGAAAACATCTTTATTTGCTCAGCACTGGTACAGGTCTAGCACCATTTATGAGTATTATCAGAGATCCTTTCATTTATGAAAGCTTTGAAAAAATCATATTAGTTCACGGAACGCGGTGGCGTCCTGAACTTGCCTATCAAAACGAAATTGAGCACCAACTTCCTAACAACCCTTATTTCGGTGACGAAGTGCGTGAGAAACTCATTTACTATCCTACTGTTACGAGAGAAAGTTATGAGAAAAATGGTATCGCTCACGAAGGACGGATAACGCAGTTAATTGAAAGCGGAAAGTTGCTGGATGATATCGGTATGCCTGAATTAGACATTGAAAATGACAGGTTCATGCTATGTGGCAACGACAACATGCTACAAGATCTTATGTCTATGCTAGACGACAAGGGCTTCTCGAAAGCTAACTCGCGTCGTCAGGGGCATTATGTAATTGAACAAGCATTTATAGAAAAGTAATGCGCAACGCATTTGCCTGACCATCGGCAAAATTTTAAATTTTCAATAAAAATCGCCGGCATGTTGCCGGCGATTTTATATGATTTCACTCGCAAAATACTTGCAAGCTGTATCGCTTCTAGCTTTACATAATTATTTAAAACGGCATTTTGAAGCCAGGTGGTAATGGCATTCCGCCAGTTACATCACCCATCTTCTCTTTGCTAGTTTCTTGAACTCGACGTACCGCGTCGTTAAATGCTGCAGCAACCAAATCTTCAACCATATCTTTGTCGTCGTCCATCAATGACTCATCAATGTCTACACGACGCACGTTGTGGTTGCACGTCATGGTTACTTTAACCATGCCTGCACCCGCTTCACCTGTTACTTCAATTTTGGCTAGGTCGTCTTGTGCTTTTTGCATGCGCTCTTGCATTTGCTGCGCCTGCTTCATGATATTGCCCATTCCACCTTTAAACATAATTTTTGTCTCGCTTCGTTTTGGTGTTAATAATTCTGCTATCGCGCTTTAACCGAATCGGTTAGCACTGACGCATCGAAAGTCGATAGCAATGCTTGAATTGTATCGTCGGTTTTAATCACCGAGTGTGCATGCGCATGGCGCATGGCATGAATCTCTTGTTGTAACGCAAAAGGTGTAGATGCTGGTTCACCTAACGTGATATTTACTTCAACGTTTTCACCCAACCCATGATGGATTGCATCAACCAATTGCTTTCTCGCACTATCATTTAATAAATGCGTCTGACTGTGGTCAATTTCAAGGGAGACTTGATTACCCGCTCGAGAAAATGATGCGTGCAGCACCAACTGTTTGAGTAGACCAGCAACTGGCATTTGCTCAACTAGATTGCTCCATTCGTCAATTTGGCTAGCGTGAGTTAATTTGCTTCCGTCATTTAAGTACGCCTTTAACTGCCCGTCATAGGTACTGCTCAGCGGCGTATCAAAATTTAGAGCATCCCGCGCAAAAGACCGATCTCCCGCACTTTCCATCTGCTCAGGGGCACTGTCGTAATTCGAACTGCTATCAGAGGGCGCTTCAACATAATCTGCACCTTCAACTAGTTGAGGCGGTTGATTATCGTAATCAGTAGCCCAAGGCGGCATATCCTCAACCGGTGTTTCCGAGTTTGATTGCGCCTCAGATTCGTCATTTGAAAAAGGCATATCCTCTTCAAATTCATCAAGCAAGAAGTCGCTCGTTTTGTTTGAGCTAGAATGACTCTTTTCTGACTCGCTAGTATGCATAGCATCAGAAGAATGCGCGAGAGTATTATCTAAGGACGAGCCTGAATTTGTACTTTCCAGTTGAGGAGTGTCACCGCGCGCAACACTATTATCTTTATGTTCTGAGCCGCTATCTATACGCTCCGGGCTGCTCTCTTTAAGCTCTGGGCTATTATTTAGAAGCTCAGGGATACTATTTAGAAGCTCAGGGCTGTGATCTTGCAGTTCACGGCTGTCTTCATGCCCAACGGGGTTTAAATCACCACTCTTGATTTCGTTATCAGCACTAGGCTGCCCTGAACTGTTATCGTTACCCTTGTTAACTCCATGTGCAGTTTGTGCAGTACTCAAAGCCTCGGCTTTACTTCTGGTAAAGCGCGCTTGAATATCACTTGCACTTTCGGTCTTAGCATTTGCTGCGCTGGTACTTTTTGCCTCTGCGTCTTGTGCTTTTCTTTGCTTTAACTTTTGACGAAGTGCCAACATATCAGCCGTAGAAGTCAGCTGCTCTTCGGCGGTTAATGAGGACACTTCATTCTCGTGCGCCAACGACTCGCTGTTTTTGTCAGAGCCTTTAGCGTTATCAGAGCCTTCAGCGTTCTGAGAACCTTCATCATTATGCAAACCTTCAGCGTCATAAGAGCCCTCAGCGCTTTGAAAACCTTCAAAACCTAAGGAACCATCATCTTCTGACGGAGGTGGCATATCGTCCATGTACGCATCTAACGGAGGTCCATCGAAATATTGCGCTGCTTCGTTATGGGGAGCACTGACTTCACTTGGCGTTGGTTCAAGCTCTGCTGCAACGCTTTCTGTTTGTACCGCTTGTACCGCGGTGTTTTCTACGGGTAGTTCTTCAATAGACGAAGTTGGAGCTGGCTTTACGGATTCATCATCATGTGAAGCATCACGCTCAAGTGCAGTTGTTTGAGTCGAGGTTGCACCTGACTCTGCATGAGGTAGCGCCGACAGAGTATCACTTCCACTCAACTCGCTTTCATCAGCGGCCGCATTTTCCTGCTCTTGCTGTGATTCAAATGGAGACGTCGATTGTTCTTGCTGCTCTTTTTCGATTATTGATGTAGCAAGTGAGCCTGGGGTAGATGGCGCACTTTCTAACGACTGTTCAAAGGTAGATTCAACCGATAGATGTGAAGGCGTCTCCTCCTGCACCTTGGTTGCAGAAGTTTCGCTTAACGGCGCTTCCTCCTGCTTACCGACGTTTCCCGGGCCACCACTGGAAGAAGCATGTTCGACAGGTAAACTATGCTCACTCCTCCCGTTTTCAATTTCACTTGCCGTGTCGTTGATGGGGGTGTTTGGAGCAAACGACATCATTCGCATCAATGTCATTTCAAACGCACTTTTTCCATCAGCAGCAAACGGTAAGTCTTTTCTTCCTTGTAGCGCGATTTGATAAAGCAACTGCACTTGCTCTGCTGGAATAGTTTTCGCTAACTGAAATATCGCTTTAGCCGATGTGGTTTCTAGCTTACATGCTTCAGGCACCCATTGCGTTAACGCTATTTGGTGTAGCAGGCTAGCCAATTCGCTGTGTACGTTGTCATAATCGGGGGCTTGCTCTGCGATGTCATTGACCAACTGCAATACATCGGCAGGACTTTTACTTACTACCGCATGAACCACTTTAAGCAACTGGTTCTTGTCCATCAGCCCCAACATATCGGTTACCACCGATGCCAGCACTTGATTTCCACCCTGTGCAATCGCTTGGTCTGTTAAACTCAGCGCATCACGCATACTACCTTGGGCGGCTCTTGCCAAAAGCGCTAGCGCTTGTGGCTCGAAAGGTAGCTGTTCATGCTCTAAAATATGCTGCAGCTGTCCAACAATCTGCTCCCGAGACATTGCTTTCAAGTTAAACTGCAAGCAACGGGATAAGATGGTTATCGGAAGCTTTTGAGGATCGGTGGTCGCCAGTAAGAACTTAACATGTGGAGGTGGCTCTTCCAGCGTTTTTAACAGCGCATTAAAGCTGTGTTTTGAAAGCATGTGTACCTCATCGATAAGGTACACTTTGTAACGCCCGCGAGTGGGTTTGTATTGCACGTTATCAAGAAGCTCGCGAGTATCCTCAACTTTGGTTCTTGATGCAGCGTCAATCTCTAACAAATCAACGTAGTTCCCCTGCTCTATCTCTTTACAGGTGTTACATTGACCGCAAGGGTTTGCCCCTTGTCCTTCTTCGCAGTTAAGGCTTTTCGAAAAAATACGTGCAATGGTAGTTTTACCTACGCCTCGCGTTCCTGTAAACAGATAAGCGTGGTGTAGACGATCGTTATCCAAAGCATTTGAAATGGCAGAGACTACATGTTCCTGACCCACAAGTTCACTGAACTTGCCCGGCCGCCACTTCCTTGCTAGTACCTGATAACTCATTATTACGTATTTCGCCTTTTGCTAGTTATGCTTTATAGCGATTATTCGCCTTCAAACTCACAAATAGAGTAGCTTTCTATATCAAGCGTACTCAATTTCTCTTTGCCGCCTAGGTCAGGTAAATTAATCACAAAACCCGCGTGATTTACTTCACCGCCTAGTGAACGAATTAGCTTGGCAGAAGCGGCTATCGTTCCGCCTGTTGCAAGTAAATCATCGATAAGAAGGACTTTATCACCTGGCTCAATGGCATCTTTATGGATTTCCAATGTATCCATGCCATATTCAAGCTCGTAGCTCTCGCTAACTACTTCACGAGGAAGTTTATTGGGCTTTCTCACTGGAACAAAACCAATGCCCATTTCGATGGCCAATGGCGCACCAAAAAGGAACCCGCGTGCTTCAGTACCTGCTATCTTGGTAAATCCCATACCTTGATACTTTTCTACAAGTAACGAGATACAGCTACTGAATGCTTTGTGATCTTCTAAAACGCTGGTCACATCTCTAAATAAAATACCTGGCTTTGGATAGTCAGGTACGGTTTTCACTACTGATTTAATATATTCTGCAGTCACAATTATGCCTTGAATGTCTGCGTTATAACCAGAAGGTGAACCAGCCGGCGATGATATGCATCAACGGGAACGCGATTAGAGTTACTAGCGATGCTAGAAAGTACCACTTGTTATAGACTTCTTTGAAATCTGAATTGTCAGCCATTTGCACTACCTAAACAATTTTGTGAACAAAAAAATGGTGCTAAATGTTAATCGAAAGCAAGCCCGATTGACAGCGCTAATATGATCGATCGCTCACTTTCAGACCAGATCATGGCGAAAGTTTAATATAAAGCAGGTAAATAGTAATGGTTACTTAGGATACTGGAAGCAGTATTCCCTTTTGTAACATGTCAGTGAGAGTCTGGTTCATACCATTTATGAGCACGTTTGAAGGAATTTGGGGAAGTTGCTGGCACAACGACTCAGCTAATTGTTCTACATCCATTCCTTGCTCATTTTGTTCCAGCGTATTTACTAAAATAGCCGTAACCGGATTTACGTGGGCAAATTGCACGTCAAAATCCCGGTCTCTGTAAACAACGTAGAACTGCTGTTCTTGGGCTGTTTGCTCGGGAATGTAGTCCTCGCCTATTAGGTGAACTTCAAATTGGTACGCTGCCAAAGATGCGTACGGTGACACCCTAATTGCGGTAAAATTTTCTCCTTCTTGATAGAATTCAACGTTGTCTTCGTTTTTTCTAATACTGACGTCAAGCTCAAGCCACTCATAGTGAGCAAGCTCCGCAGCAAAGTCGGGCAGAGTAATATCGAAGGTTGGCTCTGTTGAAAGGTACTCAACGAACTCTTTACTTATTTCAGCAAAATAAGGAGAGCGGCATTCGTGCTCAATAAAAAACTGCCGCACAATGCTCTCCCACCCTTTCTCACCATACTGTTTTACTATGATGGATTTTAGAACCGGAAACCCGGTGCTGACGAAGTTGTCGATGTTATTAAAAAACAGGGATTGATAGATTTTCATCCGACGAGCGTGATCGGCATCGGTACCGCAATATGTTTGGGGATCTTTGATCGCATCAACGAACGTTTTCTGGGTGGTTTGGAATGACTGGGTCACGCGACACTTCCTTTAACCTTTGACGCTATTGCAACTTCGCATCTCGTTTGAATTTGCTTAATTCTCTTCACTTCCGCCAACAATTCGTTTAAGGGGGGAATATTAAAGTCACGCTCTAACAATGTAGGAAATACGCCATGTGTGAGGTAAGCGTATTCCAATAGTTCCCAGACTGGTTCAATGACATCTGCCCCATGTGTATCAACTTTTAAATCTTCAGCTTCATCATAATGACCTGCAATATGTCCATATACAATTTTGTCTGAGGGCAACCCCTTAATAAAAGCCTTTGCATCATATTTGTGGTTAATACTGTTCACGTAAACATTGTTTACATCGAGCAGCATCTGACACCCAGATTCATGTAAGATACTAGAAGTGAATTCTAGCTCGTCCATCTCTTGGCCAGGCGCAAGGTAATAAGAGACATTTTCTAAAACCAGTGGCCGTTCAATAATATCTTGAACTTGGACAATTCGAGAAACTACGTGCTTAATTGCGTCTTCAGTAAAGGGAATTGGCATCAGGTCATACATATGACCATTGCCGGAACAAAAGCTTAAGTGCTCACTGTAAAGTGCAATGTCATTTGCGTCCAAGAATCGCTTAACGGTTTTTACAAATTCAACATCTAGTTTGTCGCTACTTCCGATAGACAAAGATAAACCATGAGTAGTAAAGGGAGATTGCGAAGACGCTTGCTGAAATTGTTTTTGGTACTTTCCACCAAGGGGGACCCAATTTTCGGGCGCAACTTCCCAAAAATCCACCTCAGATGGAAGCGTAGGTAACAACTCTTTTAGCATTTCTCGACGAAATCCCAAACCTGCGCCATAGATGTTTTTCATATCTTCCCCTTTTACCGCATGGGATTGCAAAATAGCAACGCACGTTATCAGACAAAAATGGCCATCATTCGACAGCCATTTTTTGCTAAGCGTACCTCTCATAGCGATACATTATTCAATTTCACGCTACAAGATGTTATTTGAATGGCAATTACATGCTACCGCATTTACCTTCGCCGCACTTGCCTTCTTTACCAGCTTTCTTGTCGCCACCACATTTGCCTTCGCCACACTTACCCTCTTTGTCGGCTTTCTTGTCGCCGCCGCATTTGCCTTCGCCACACTTTCCTTCTTTGTGAGCTTTCTTGTCGCCGCCACATTTGCCTTCGCCGCACTTACCTTCTTTTTCGGCCTTTTTGTCGCCGCCGCATTTGCCTTCGCCGCACTTACCTTCTTTCTCAGCTTTATCGCCGCCACATTTGCCTTCTGCTGCGAACTGACTATAGCCCGACTCTAGTGCTTGCATACCAAATGGGTTTACGTCTGCTACTGCAACTGTTGACGCCAAAGAGCCAATTACAACTGCACCTAATGCTGTCGCTACTGATGATTTTTTGATTTGTTTCATTGATGTACCCTCAATAATATTAGTCATGTTTGACGTACAGTAAGCACGTATACATTAAAAGACCCTTTGGACTTAAAGGATATTTCACAAAAATAGATTTTTTTACAATCAATTTTTATGACCTTGATATTAAAAGGCTTTATATTAACAAAAATGCATTCCTACATGTTAGCTTTAAGTTAATAGGAAAAGTTAAGTACAGCAATTTCAAAAAGTACAGGGTAGATACGGTGAAGCAACAATTTTATCTGGGTCAATGGCAGGTCGATGTAACCAGCAATACGTTGTCTTTGGGCAAGCTCAAAAGAAATTTAGAGCCCAAGACCATGGATGTATTACTGCTTCTGTGCCAGCACCAGGGTCAAGTTGTCTCTTCCGAAGAAATCGTTGCTCAATGCTGGCCCAAATCAATGGTCGGCGATAACCCTGTACATAAAGCTATCACCAACCTACGTCGAGCATTGGGCGATAAAGCGTCATCGCCTGAGTATATTGAAACTATAAGGAAACGCGGTTACCGAATTGTTGCTGACGTTCAATTTTTAGGTGACGAAAGAGCGAAGTCGACCAACTCTAAATGGAAAAGTGCTTCGCCGTATGTTGGCCTTAGCGCGTTCTCTGCTAACGAAAGTCAAGTTTACTTCGGCAGGGATACTTTAATCAGAGAGTTAGTCTCCCGTACTGCCGAGCTTTTCAATCGAAACCGGCCTTTTATGATGGTGCTTGGCTCAAGTGGATCTGGGAAAAGTTCACTTGTTCACGCGGGATTTTTACCCAAATTGCTCGATAAACAGGGCATAAATGGGCTATATGCACATAACTTTTTGAGTATTGATCTTGCCGATATAAATACTAACGCCAGCCCGTTTGCAATTGTAGACGAGATTGCTGCTCATATGCTGGATTGGGGAAGTGACGAATTAGGTATATTTGAAGGTTATAGTGCATCCCTTCTCGCAGACAAACTACTGACTTCACCGCAGTCAGTGGTTGATATAGTCAAGCGTTTTTGTGAAGAGCACGAGCTACAGACAATAAGCGCCTATTCTTTCTATGCTGTCATTATAGACCGACTAGAAGTATTTCTTGCTGATACAAAAATAGAAGACAAAGACAACGGGCTGTATTCACACTTTTGGAAACGCTGAGTCAGAGCAACCTCTTTCTTGTTGTCCTAATCAGCAGAAACGACTTCTACCCGCTTATTTCCAATTTCGAAGTCTTGATGAAAAATAAGTCCCGCGGGGCTCATTTGGACATTGCACCACCTTCGTTAAGCGAGCTTGGACAAATAATCAAACTTCCTGCTTTGGCGGCAGAGCTGCAGTGGGAACATGACGGGACTACAAACGCCACACTCGACGATGTTATTCTGTCTGATGCAAGCTTAGAACCGAATTGCCTTCCTCTTCTACAATACACACTCCAAGAGCTTTACTTACAACGCGACGGTAATTTACTTAAACGGGATACATATTACGCGCTAGGAAAAATCGATGGGGCCATCGGCCACAAAGCCGAGTCAACCTACTCCCAAATGCCTGTATCAGTGCAAAATGCGTTTAACACGGTACTTCCTCTTATTGTTAACTTGTCTGGAATAGACAATACGATGACAAGTAAAACAGCGAGTTGGGATGAGCTAAAAGGCGATGATGAGCGTCGGTTCGTTGAGCTCATGGTAGAACAGCGCCTTTTCGTTTCATTTTTAAATCAAGGGCAAGCCAGTTTCAAGGTTGCGCACGAGGCAGTGTTAAGAAAATGGGAGCGGGTTCAGCAATGGATAGCGCAGCACAAAAATACACTTTCAATTAGGGCAGCCCTTTATGAACAGGCAAAAACATGGGCAGAGAATGATAAAGATGACGCCTATCTTCTTCAATCAGGAAAGCCGCTTCTAGATGCCTCTGCACTTCTTGATGCGAAATACATCCGTCTATCGAATGCAGAGCGGGAGCTTATTCATCAAAGTCAGCGTAAATTCAGAAGGAAAAGCCTCTTTAAAGCGTTTACTGCTGCACTGTTGGCCGCACTATCTGTTATTTCTTTTGCTGCAATGCTGCACAGCAACCATTCTCAAGCCTTAGCTGAACGTAAGCGATTGGAGGCCGAAAACCTAATGGGGTTTATGATCGGCGATTTTGCCGATAAGCTTCGAAGCGTAAAACGCATGGATTTGCTAGAAGGTATTAGTGAACAGGCGCTTAAATACGTCACCCAAGCTCAAGAAAGTCAAACGGGATGGATTGGCTCATCAACACCGAAGCCTAGTTTTGAGCTTCGCTTCCAACATGCTCTGTCTTTGCAAGCAATGGCTGAAGTGCGGTTTTACCGCGATGATGCCGTGACTGCCCAGCTATTATATAAAGAAGCCGATAAACGATTGGGGGCATTACTTGAGGAGCAGCCCGACAACTTCAAACTATTATTAGCTGCAGGCGCTAATGCATTTTGGTTGGGAGACATTGAATTAAGAAACTATAATTTTGCGCTGGCGGATGAGCAGTTTAATCGTTATTTACGCTTTAGCGAGGAAATGCTGAAGGTATCCGCCAACAATCCGGATGCTTTGCTAGAACTGAGTTATGCAACTAATTCGATTGGTAGTGTCGCCTTTCGTCAACAAGATTTTGACAAAGCTCTTTCGTTTTTCGAATCATCGCTGACTTATAAGCAACAACTTTTTGAAAAGTCAGAGTCACCCATTATTACCGCATCCGCCGTTGCAGATACTTATTCTTGGATCGCGTCTACACAAATACACAAGGGCCGAATTCACGAAGCGCAATTAACCTTTGCGAAAGCAGAAGCCATTTTAGAGAAAAGCCTAGCTAACTACTCAGGGAATGCAGAGATAATTGAAACACTTAGTTTAATTAAAATGAATGCAGCAAAGAGTAGCCAATTTACTGAAGACCTTAATACTTCCATTGAACATTTAAATGATGCTAAAAAATTGTTGATCCAATTACTTGAGCAAGACCCTGCAAACAGTTCATGGCAATCATACTATAAACATGCCAGGGCGTTGCTGGACTATCACAGATCACTAAACGCAATCTCTGCATTACACAATCATAATGTAAAACAAGATATCACTATTGATGAACTGCTAAGAGATGGTGCACGCCTCTCTTCGAAAATTTACGCAGTCCTCTCTTACCAATATCGTCAGGAATGGCAAATCAGTAGAAATTTGCTAGCTCAAATAAATATAGAGCACGCCATTGAAGAGAATTTAAACAAGAATATTAAAGCAAAATTTATAAATGTTAGGGAATTAGAAAACTATGTCCTATACCAAATTGCTAGTATTCGCCAAACGCACAACGATGCGGGAAAAAATATCGATATAGTTCAAAAGGAATGTGAAACACTGTTTTCACTTACCAACTCGGTAGTCAACGTAAGTAAACACCCTTTGTTCTTACAAGCCCATGTATTCGCGGGATACTGTTTAAATAAACAAACAGCAGTAGCCAAACATCGTAGGCAACTCGCTCATATGAACGTACCAATGCCACTTTATTTCACCAACATCAATAAGGAACTAATAAATGACAACACCTCCGAACTATGACTACAGCGTTTCCGTTGACGCAGAAGGAGTCTTTACCATTATACCGGAGGGCGGTGCGCCAGAGTCGCCCATTACCGTTACTGTGCCGAATACGACTATTACTTATACTCTTACCTCAGATACCCCAGCTGCCATGGTGTTTTTAAACCCCGAAATCACGAATGATCCTGAAGGGGATTTAACTTGGGAATTTAAGGATTCGGGTAGGTGCATTGTTATTACTGACTCAGACGCCGACGAAGAAAACGCTATTTGCGTAAAACTAGTTACCGGATTTATTAGCCCAGACCCTCAAGTAAAAAACGAGCCTGTTTAAAGAGATAGATTTTAGGATATCTATCAAAGTGATTTTTACTCCACAAGATATGACGTCTAGGTATTTTTTCGGCGCGCTTATCTTTATCTGAAAAAGCACGTAGCAAGTACATTTTCACGAACAGTTCGTGCTTGCTACTATCGTTCAGACTCTCCCTCTCACGCACTAACTAAACGCTTAACATCAACTTCATGCCTAAAATTGAGTGTTTTTTCTGATAGTGTAAACCTCCCCTAAAATAGCTCCATCATTTTGATCTAGAGGAAACATATTTGGTCCCTGCCACGAGATTTAGCTTGATACAAAAGCGTATCAGCCGCCTGCAATAGCGATGTTGTGTTCTCGTAGCGATGATTTTCATTGGTTGCTACTCCCATACTAACGGTGAGTTTTTTGTTCGACACGAGTACAAAGTGTCTGGCGCTCAGTTGGGCAAGGTGCCGCTTTATTCGTATAGCCAACAGTTGAGCGGTTTGTGAAGAGCAATTGGGTAAAATAATCGCAAACTCCTCTCCACCATATCGTGCTGCCAAGGTGTCACGGTTAGGCATACTCAAACTCAGAAGTTCACCAATACGTTTTAAACAACGATCGCCAGCGATATGACCATACTCGTCGTTAAAAGCTTTAAAGTGGTCTATGTCGATTAAAATGACGCTTAACGGCAGCCCCTCACTACTACATTTAACCCATTGGCCGCTTAAGTAGTCAGAGAATTTGTGACGATTTGCTAACCCTGTTAAAAAGTCAGTTTCAGCCTTTCTTTTCAATGCAGCGTACTGAGCTTTATGCAGCGTCAGGTCACGTAGTATGCAAAAGAATAAAGAGTTGCTAGACGATAGCTCTTCGGGCAACGAAGAGACTGAGATTTCTACGCTAATATCTCGGTGTGTGTGGCTTCTTTGTGTAAGAGAAACTTCGAATGGTGGCGTTTCTAAAACATTTTGCGCCGCGTTATCTAAACACTGAATGACATGGCTTTGTATTTGGCCCGTTTTATCGTTTACGAAATTAAGCAGGTTTTCACTCAATAGCGCTTCCCGAGACAACCCTAAGAGTGAGGAAGCATTGGTATTAACCATTTCGATTGTACCGTTGCTGTCCACAACGACTATTGCCTCGTTAATGAAATTAATCATTCTTGCAAGAGAACTGTCTTTGTAAAAATTGAACAGTCCGAGGTGGGGAGTTGCCGATTTATTTTTACTTAACATTGATGTATGCATTCCATTATACCGCCCTAAAGGCCCTGAATTGCATACAAGATTACGCCGATATCACTAAGCTAACCTTCCGAACACCTTCTTTTTTAACCCGTTGTTTTTATGAAGATTATTTATATCTGGAAGATTCTAGAAAGGTTAATTTTTCGTGATTCGATAGGATTCTATAACTGTCGAATTTTGATTTTGGCTAGTAGCTAAGCTTAGACTGTCTATTAGTTCATCTCTGTAAACACTATAATTCGAGACTGCGAAATAAGAAGGAACTGTTAACCTTTCCGACGCTACTACGTCAGTTAATCGACTGCCGAAACTTTCTATATAGAAGAGATAAGGCTGTTTGTAACTAATTAGGTGGGAAGTTCTTCCCACGTCAAAAAGGTGAATCGCTTCACTACTTGTGGCCATATCGAAGAACACAAAACCTTCTTTTATTAGTGCCTGACGAATGCCTAGATAGTCATAACCGCGAATAGCCGAGACCGATTTAACATCGCTGAGGCTGTTGTTTTGCATTAGTACAATAGATAAGTTTACGAACGGGTTTTCGATGAATGTAACGTTATTGTCTAGTGCAGAAGTTCCTCTAACATTAATTGTTAGATCTACTTTTCCCGTTTTCACTCGTTCGAATAACCGAGCTGGAGGCATGCACTCTACTGACACTTTATAGTTTAATTTTGTAAGGAGAGCCAAAGACGCATCTATTGCTTCACCGTGGCAGCGGGGTGATTTGGGATCTTTTATCACTAGTGGAGGAAATTCAACAACACCCAGTGTAATGGAAGGCTTCAGCTTCACATTCTCTTGTGAACTTGCGCTACACATCCAGAAAAACAAAATTAGGCAACACCCACGAACTACGTTAGATCTCACAACTCTACCACTTCATTTACGTCTTAAATTATTTATATAGGATTTATTAAATCAATTATAGAACGAACGCACAAATTTAAAGACTTCCTCAGTTAAAATATGCTTACAGAACAACTAACCTAAAGCCCCACACAAACAATAGGGTCAGAGTCTGAGGTATCCCCACAAATAATAGAACGATATCAGTGAG
>NZ_CACSIH010000037.1:0-110523 GCF_902705805.1 Alteromonas alvinellae
AGCAAAGCAGCATAAAGCGTGCTCAGACGCTCAGAAACAAAAAACGGGGCTTATAGCCCCGTTTACCTACCAACGTAATCTTAGCGAGTACGTGGGCAGATTTCTTCTTCAGAGAAGAAGTAAGCAATTTCACGTGCTGCTGACTCAGGTGCGTCAGAACCGTGAACTGCGTTTTCGTCGATTGACGCAGCGTAGTCTGAACGTAGTGTACCTGCAGCTGCATCAGCTGGGTTAGTTGCGCCCATGATTTCACGGTTAGCTAGAACTGCGTTTTCGCCTTCTAGTACTTGAACCATAACAGGACCAGACGTCATGAAGTCTACAAGTGCGCCGAAGAAAGGACGCTCTTTGTGTTCTGCATAGAAGCCTTCTGCTTGCTCTTTGCTCATGTGGATCATCTTAGATGCCACGATGCGAAGACCTGCAGATTCGAAACGGTTGTAAATTGCACCGATTACGTTTTTAGCTACCGCATCAGGCTTGATAATCGAAAAAGTACGCTCAAGAGCCATGTTCTCTCTCCAAACAAATAGTGTGTGTATCTTTAAAATTTTGGCCGCGAATTATAGGCAATAAATAGCAGCTTGACCAGAGCCTTTATCAAATCAGATATAAAGCACTGTTTTTATGCGTAAATGTAGGGAAAGGATAGTCTGTTAGCGATGACAATATGATGACAGCGTACAGAATATTTTGCGCAGTACGTGGTTACCGGCAAATGTATCTGCACCCTGCCTTTCTATGAAACCCTAAAACGGCGTAAAGAAACCAACGCTTAAAAAGTTAAGCGTTGGCTTTTGCTAATTCTTGAATTTTACCCACGATAGCGCGTAAGCCATTACCGCGAGTTGGCGTTATATGACGCTCTAGGTCTAGTGCTTCAAAATAGCCGTCGATATCAAATGCTAAAATATCTGTTGGCGTTTTGTCATTATAAGCAGCAAGTACTAACGCAAGTAAGCCTTGAACGATAACGGCGTCGCTGTCCACGTCAAAGTTGATTTTATTGCCGTCATAAGACTCCACCAACCAAACGCTGCTCTGACACCCTTTGACCAAACGCTCGGGGGTTTTAGCATCTTCAGGCAAGCCCGGAATAGATTTCCCTAAATCAATGATGTACTGATAACGCTGTTCCCAATCGTCGAAGAACGCTAAATCATCAATAATTTCGTCACTGCTAGGTAGTTGCATTGCTATTTCCGCTTAATTTGTTTGAAAAGTTTTGTCATTAAATTTCACTGCGTGGATGATTAGAAGAACAGACCCGCTTCAAGCTGTGCTTCTTCACTCATCATATCACGGGACCATGCAGGGTCGAATACAAGCTCTACGTTAACGTTTTTAACATGGGGAACCATGGCAACGCGGTATTCAACATCACCAACCAATACTGGGCCCATACCACAGCCTGGTGCGGTCAGGGTCATATCAATATTAACGCTGCTTGTGCCTTGGTCAATTTCAACTTTGTAGATAAGACCAAGGGATACAAGGTTGATAGGGATCTCAGGGTCAAAGATAGTTTCTAACGCATCCCACACTTGCTGCTCACTAATGTTGCCATCTTCTGGCGCGTCAAAGCTTAATGTCATCGCCTTACGGCCAATAGCACCTGCATCAGTACCGTCGATGCGGTACATGTTGCCGCGCCACGTTACCGTATAGTTACCACCGAGCTCTTGGGTGATATTCACAAACTCGCCTTCAGGGATCACGGTAGGATTGCCCGCTGGAACCAAGCGCGCTTTACAATCGCGCTCGGTGGTCACCATTTTTTGCTTCATAAACTACTTAGTACTCTTTGTTCTACCACTGATGGCCTATTACGTGATACTTAGCCTACGTTAAAGCTTTCACCGCATCCGCATTCATCAACCACGTTGGGGTTGTTGTATTTAATGACACCGTTCACACCTTCTGTAACGTAATCAATTTCTGTATTACGCAGTAGGTCGGTGGCATCTGCAGCCACGGCTACGTTAAGTACTGGCGAAATTTCAACAATTTCGTCATCGGCTTGCGCACTATCTGCGAAATCAAGCACATAGGCGTAACCTGTACAGCCGCTTACTTTTGTCGATAAACGAATTAACTGACCAGGCTTGTCTTTAAGCTTACTTTCGAAATGCTTAACGGCACTGTCAGTTAGCGAAATGAGTTTTGTACTAGGTACGAAAGTTTCAACACTCATAATGCCTCCTTAGGCCAACATCATTTTTGCTTTTTTAAGCGCAGCAAATAGGCTGTCTACTTCTTCAAGCGTATTGTAAATTGAGAACGACGCACGGGCAGTACCCGGAATACCAAAGCGCTTCATTAGCGGCTGTGCACAGTTATCACCGGTACGGATCGCAACGCCTTGTCTATCGAGAATGAAGCCCACGTCCGCTGGGTGCGCACCTTCAAGTAGAAAGCTCAGCACGCCTACCTTGTTAGGTGCCGTACCGATTATCCGCATACCGTCAAACGCTTCGGCCTGCTCGGTAGCATAGGCAAGCAGCTTTTGTTCATGTTCATGCAAAGCATTGACATCAAGGGCACTAAACCAATCTACTGCAGCCCCCATACCAATGGCACCTGCGATGTTTGGCGTGCCGGCTTCTAAGCGATTTGGCAACGCCCCCCATGTGGCTTCATGGTAGGTCACGTCTTTAATCATCTCGCCGCCTACCTGCCAAACAGGCCAGGTTTCTAGCACCTCTTTTTTGCCCCACAGACAGCCAATGCCTGTTGGACCGAATAGCTTGTGTCCCGAAAATGCGTAAAAATCACAGCCAATGTCTTGTACGTCAACACTGCCGTGAGCAATGCCTTGTGCGCCATCAACCAGCACCCATGCGCCTACCGCTTTTGCTTTTTCAGTAAGCAGTTTAATTGGGTTCACCGTACCTAGTGCATTCGATACGTGAGGAAACGCCACCAGCTTAGTGTTTTCAGACAGCAGTCTATCGAAAGCGTCTACGTCTAACTCTCCGCTGTCGAAAATAGGTACAACATTTAGCGTTGCACCAGAACGGCGACACGCTTGTTGCCAAGTAACCAAGTTTGCGTGGTGCTCAAGTTCAGTCACCATCACTTCGTCACCTTCGCTAAGAAGTTGACCAAGGCCATTAGCCACAATATTAATGGCTTCTGTTGTGCCCGACGTCCAAATAACTTCTTCACGGGCATTTGCGTTAATGAACTTTGCAACGCTGGTACGTGCATTTTCGTAACGGCGCGTTGCTTCATCCGATAAATGGTGCGCACCGCGGTGCACGTTTGCATTCGTCCCCGTGTAAAAATCTACTAAGGCGTCGATAACGGCCTGAGGTTTTTGTGTTGTTGCCGCATTATCTAGGTAGACCAGCGGCTTGCCGTCTACCGTTTTAGATAAAATAGGAAACTGGGCACGAAGTGCTGCAACGTCTAAGCTCATTTCACCTCCATTTGGGCGAAGCGCTCACTTAAAATTGGTGCTAGCCATTCACGGACTGCCGCATTAGGCACGTCATTTATAAGCTCTTGAATGAAGCCAAAGTTGAGCATTACCAGTGCTTTACTACGAGAAACGCCGCGGGTAAGCATGTAATACAAGGCTTCTTCTTCAATTTCAGCAACCGTTGCACCGTGAGCACATTTTACGTCATCAGCATAAATTTCAAGCTCAGGCTTGGTGTTGATAACGCCGCGGCGAGATAGCAACAAGTTGCGGTTGTTAAGTTCAGCCAATGTCTTTTGCGCGTCACGATGAATATGAATACGACCATTAAACACGGCACGTGCTTTATCGCCTACAATCCCACGCGCGTTTTCTTCTGTTGTGCCATTAGGCATCGCGTGCTCAATGGTGGAGTGAAGGTCAAATAACTCGCCTTCCGCCAGAAGATAAATGGCATTCATTTTCGCATCGGCAAATTCGCCGGCGTGATGAATATCTACATCTAAACGGGAAAGCTCGCTTCCATAGCCCACCATGGTGCTGTTAAGCGTAGTGCGGTTATGAAGCTTAAAGTGGCTGCCGCCTAATTGCTTAGCTTTGCCAGTAAACATAGCAAAACGATAGTGTTCTAGATGTGCATCATCAGCTAGGTCATATTCAGCAAACGCTGTGGTTAAGCTTTCCGCATCGCCAAAACCTTGCTCGATAACCGTGGCGCTCGCGCCTTCAGCGACCTTCACCACCACACGCGTATGAGCATCAACATTTTGCGACGCCATGTTCACAATGCGCACTGGCGTGTCGATTTTCACGCCTGCTTCAACATTAATAAATATACCGTGTTGGCACAGCGCATCGTTAACTAGGCCAAACATATGACGGGTTGGTTTAACCTGACCGTATACACTGCTAATTGCTTGCTGCGTGGCAGTATCATCATTATTAAGTGACGTGATGCTCATGCCCGCTGGCACATTTAGCGTGTTAACCTGCGTGACCAAGACACCGTCTACAAATACAAGGTCGATAGCATTTAGGTTATCGATAGCAGGTACCGGTAAACTGTCTGCCTGAACCGCTTGCTTAGCTTCACGCTTTTCAACGGGTGTTAGCGGCGTAAAACGCCAGCTTTCGTTTCTACGGGCTGGCCAACCATCGGCTTTTAACTTTTCTAAGGCCTGCTGACGCACGGGCGCTAGGTAATCGGAGATTTGCGCCGCATCAATGACCTGTTCTAGCCATTGACTCATGCTTCAGCCTCCTCGTACGCTTTACCTAGGAATGCGTATCCGCTCTTCTCGACTTCTAGCGCAAGTGACGCGTCACCGCTTTTCACGATTTTGCCATCGGCAAGAATGTGAACAAAGTCAGGCTTGATGTAGTCTAGAAGACGCTGGTAGTGGGTAACAACAATGAAGCTACGCTCACCGTCGCGCTGGCTGTTAACGCCATCGGCAACAACCTGAAGTGCGTCAACGTCAAGGCCAGAGTCTGATTCATCAAGAATACAAAGTTTTGGCTCTAGCAAAATCATTTGCATGATTTCGTTACGCTTCTTCTCACCACCAGAGAAACCTTCGTTCACACCGCGTTTCAAGAAATCTAATGGAAGCTGTACTTGCTTACACGCTTCTTTTGCTTTCTTTAAAAACTCAGCAGCAGTTAATGGCGCTTCGCCGCGCTGTTCGCGCATAGCGTTAACTGACTCTTTCATGAATTCCATATTGCTTACGCCAGGAATCTCAACGGGGTATTGGAACGCAAGGAAAAGGCCTTCGCGGGCACGCTCTTCTACTTCAAGCTCTAGTAGATCTTTACCGTTAAGCGTTGCTTCGCCTTCGCTTACTTCGTAACCGTCACGACCAGATAGGACGTAGCCTAGTGTACTTTTACCGGCACCGTTGGGGCCCATGATAGCGTGTACTTCACCAGGTTTAACTTCAAGGTTAAGACCTTTAATGATGTTCTTCTCTTCCACGCTGGCATGTAAATTCTTGATACTAAGCATTGATTACCCCACTGAACCTTCAAGACTAATTTCGAGCAGCTTGCCGGCTTCTACGGCAAATTCCATTGGCAGCTCTTTGAATACTTCTTTACAGAAACCGTTAACAATCATAGAAACGGCCTTCTCTGTGTCTAAGCCACGCTGCTGACACAGGAATAATTGTTCGTCGCTCACCTTCGATGTTGTTGCTTCGTGTTCAACAATCGCAGAAGGGTTGCGGCTTTCGATATACGGGAACGTGTGCGCGCCACATTTGTCACCGATAAGTAGCGAGTCACACTCGGTGAAGTTACGTGCACCGTCTGCGCGAGAGCCCATTTGAACCAGCCCGCGATAGGCGTTATTGCTGTGACCCGCTGAGATACCTTTAGAGATGATGGTCGACTTGGTGTTTTTACCCACGTGGATCATCTTAGTACCGGTATCAGCCTGCTGGCGACCGCGAGTTAGCGCTACTGAGTAGAATTCACCTACACTATTGTCGCCTTTAAGTACACAGCTTGGGTACTTCCACGTAACCGCAGAGCCCGTTTCAACCTGCGTCCACGAGATTTTGGCATTAGTATGCGCTACACCACGTTTTGTCACGAAGTTGTAGATACCGCCTTTACCGTTCTCGTCACCTGGGTACCAGTTCTGTACCGTTGAGTATTTAATTTGCGCATCGTCCATTGCCACTAGCTCAACCACTGCCGCATGCAGCTGGTTTTCATCGCGCTGTGGAGCGGTACAACCTTCAAGGTAGCTTACATAGCTGCCTTCATCAGCAACAATCAAGGTACGCTCGAACTGACCGGTGTTCATTTCGTTAATACGGAAATAAGTAGAAAGCTCCATTGGGCAACGTGTGCCTTTTGGAATATAAACAAATGAACCGTCAGTAAATACAGCGCTGTTAAGCGCAGCAAAGTAGTTATCTGTGCGCGGCACTACCGAACCAATGTATTTCTTTACAAGGTCTGGGTACTTCTGAAGCGCTTCAGAAATTGGGCAAAAGATCACGCCCGCTTCTTCAAGCTTATCGCGGAACGTCGTAACAACCGATACCGAGTCGAATACCGCATCTACCGCAACACCTGCCAGCATTTCCTGCTCGTGTAGAGGAATGCCCAGCTTTTCATAGGTGCGAAGTAGCTCAGGATCAACTTCATCTAGCGACTTAGGCTTATCTTTCATACTCTTTGGTGCCGAGTAATAAGAAATGGCCTGATAATCGATTTTCGGATAGTCGACATGCGCCCAATCTGGCTCTTCCATTTCTAGCCATGCATGATAAGACTTCAAACGCCATTCAAGCATCCATTCAGGCTCGTTTTTCATTGCTGATATGCGGCGGATAACCGACTCGTCCAGGCCGCTTTCAAACGTTTCCGATTCGATTTCTGAATAGAAACCCGCATCGTACTTTCTTTCTAACGCCTGTTCGATCTGTTCACTCATGTTGGGATCTCACTTGTTTGCCTGCATTTGCTGCCACTAACCTTTCTACTTAACTGGCAAATAAATCACCCCACGGTCTTGGTAATTTATATAGACTTTCAACTTCAACAACGTCATTTATTTGGGTTTACGCCCAAAAGAGTTGCCAAAACTGCCAGTTACATTGCGGACAGCCTAAAATTTTGGTGCCGTAGTATATAATACCCGACTATTTCACTCAAATATTCAGCCATTAATTTATGGCCACTTACGCGTTTTAAACGCTGCTTGAAGGTCAATTTCCTTTAAACGCGCATTAATTTTCTTCCACATTCACTAAAATAAAAAAGAATGCGCTAACACTAACTACGCTTTGCCTACTACAAAAACCCGCGCTCAACGACGGTATAGGCGTTTATGCTGAAACCGCTTGGCGCAGTCTTGTGGTTACATCCACTACTTTTTGTATTACGTAATCGATGTCTTCTTGGGTCGTAAAACGCCCCACGCTGAATCTAATTCCTGCATGCGCCAATTCGTTGCTGCGGCCAATCGCTTTCAGCACATACGAAGGCTCTAGACTCGCTGACGTACATGCCGACCCAGAAGATACGGCAATATCATTTAAGCCCATCATCAAGCTTTCACCGTCCACACCCGCAAAGCTCACATTTAAAATACCCGGGATACGCTGTGTTGCGTGCCCATTTAAATAGATATCGTCGAGCTGTTGAAGGCCTTGCCACAGCGATTCACGCAGCGCTAATATGCGCGCACTATCCTCTTCTATTTTTGAAGAAGCTAGCGCGATGGCTTCACCCATTCCAACAATTTGGTGGGTGGCTAATGTACCCGACCGCATACCGCGCTCGTGGCCCCCGCCATGAATTTGTGCAACCAGATTGATTTTAGGACGGCGACGCACATATAGTGCCCCCATACCTTTCGGGCCGTATATCTTGTGCGCCGATATAGACAGCAAATCGATAGGAAGCTCAGCTAAATCAATGGCAATTTTGCCCACACTTTGCGCACCATCAACATGAAAAAGAACGCCTTTATCACGACAAAGCTGGCCAATAGCTTGAATGTCTTGGATAACGCCAAGTTCATTGTTCACATGCATCACCGACACCAGAATAGTGTCGTCGCGCAACGCGTTTTCGAGATCATTTAAATCAATTAAACCGTTTGGCAATACTTCAAGATAAGTAACTTCAAAGCCTTGGCTTTGTAAGAACTCACAGGTATCCAACACCGCTTTATGTTCGGTGTTAACGGTAATAATATGTTTGCCTTTATTGGCATAACCTTGGGCGACGCCTTTTATAGCAAGATTGTTCGATTCAGTGGCCCCCGAAGTAAAAACAATTTCTCTCGGGTCGCAATTAAGCGCGTCGCTGATTTGATTTCTAGCAACATCAACCGCCTCTTCTGCCATCCAGCCGAAGCGATAGCTACGAGAAGCTGGGTTACCAAAGTTGCCATCCAGCGTTAGGCATTTTGCCATTGCCTCGGCCACACTTGGGTCTACCGGTGTTGTTGCTGCGTAATCTAAATAAATGGGTGTTGATAAAGCCATGCGTTACTCAATACCAATTTAAAGTTGGATACTAACTTCAATATCTTTGGTGATATGACGAAGTGAGGCATTACCGTCTTGACGGTCGGCTACCTCTTGCACATCACGCTTTGCCATTAATTCGCCCAGCGTAATTGAATTTAAAAACGCCGCAATGCGATCACTTAGGTCTTGCCACAAGCTGTGCGTTAGACAGCGATCGCCGCCTTGGCAGTCTGCTTGTCCTTGACAACGTGTCGCATCAATGGACTCGTCAACGGCGCGAATGACTTCGCCTATCGCAATTTTACTTGCTTCACGGCCTAATAAATAGCCACCGCCAGGCCCGCGGACGCTGTCTACCAATTGCTCTTTACGCAATCGAGAAAAAAGTTGTTCAAGGTAAGATAAAGAAATTTCTTGTCGTTCTGAAATGTCGGCAAGAGGCACTGGACCACGCTTTGAATGCAAAGCGACATCAAGCATTGCGGTAACCGCATAGCGCCCTTTAGAAGTGAGTTTCATTGGATTCTCCCGCCGTTTTATAGTGCGAGAATTTTCACATACCCGACTAAAATGGTCAAGTATAAGACCCAGTAAATTAGTCAGGTATTATTGATTCGAGTAATCGCTTTTGTATATCAAGGCTTTCGTTTCAATTAAGCCCCATCCAAATAAGCACTAATAGACGCTAATAGACGCCAAATTTGCGTGGTCTACGCTAAATGCTTAGAAATCGTTTATTCTGCAGATAAATGATAACGTCGACTATAAGCCTATTTGTTCGCATTTAAGTGAATATGAGCAAGAATACTGTCTGCTATCCGATGTGATTGGACGGTATCTATTTGATGGCGCAACCCACGCAGTACTTGATGTTTAGCACCTGATATAGCTCTGGCTGTTGCTACACCGCCACTGGGATGCACCATGCGATCAACATCTCCGTGTATCACTAATGTTGGGGCTTTGACATTTTGAAGCATTGGCGTTCGGTCGCCGGATTTCATAATAGCACCGATTTGCCGGAACATCGCTTTTGCATCACTTTTGCCACCATTGCGCTGCCATGCCAAACGCGCATACTGATGCCATTGATTTACGGCTCCCTTTGCAGCTACATCGCCAATATGCGTCATCATTGCTTGGTAGTTTTTAACTGCGTCTTTTTCACTTGTTGGTGCTTTTGCTCTTGCTAAACGCCATAACGTTGAATACGACGGTTGACCGACTTTTCGACTCCCAGTGGTAGAAAAAATAGACGTCATAGATGTCACTTTTTCTGGGTGAAGGCTAGCGAGAGTTTGCGCAATCATCCCTCCCATAGACATTCCTGCGATATGTGCGCTTGTTAAATTTAACGCCTCTAACAACTCTGCAGTATCTTCAGCCATCCGTTCAAGTCCATATGCACCTTTCGGCGACCTTCCTCTTAACTGCTGTAATAGGCTGGGATGCGGTGTGTCGCTGCGTACTGACCTTCCTGCATCACGATTGTCAAAGCAAATAACGCGAAATCCACTAGCAACTAAACGCTCAATAAGCGCGTTTGGCCAATAAACCAACTGAAGACCTAAACCCACAATAAGTACAATGGTATCGGTATTTCCGACACCATGCTCGGCATAGCAAAACCTATCACCGCTTTTAAGCGTTACGTATTGCTCATGATGCTGGGCTAAACTCATTTAAAGCTCTCGTGATTTAATAAAAGTAAGTGTGCGTCTATTAAAATTTCTATTCAAACTTAAGCGCTGGGTCGTCTACACGGCCTTTCCGAAAAATTTTCACGTCTTGTGCATAATTGAACGACATAGACCAAGGAAACTGCATGCCTTGACGTGGCAATTGTTCTAAAGAGCGTTGGATGTAGCCAGCGCCAAAGTTTAGTAACGGTTGTGTTTCCATATTTGGGTCTGCTACAGGTGTACACTGTGTAAAGCCGTGCTCTTCCATATGATTGAGCAATCGCGTGAAATGTTCACATAAAAGGCCAATTTTTAGTGTCCACGATGAAGCTGTATAGCCCACCGCAATAGCAAAATTAGGCACGCCACTGAGTAACATACCTTTATACGTAACACATTCTGGCAGCGAAACAGCTTCACCATCAATTTTTGGCACTATCCCTCCTAGAGGCAGAAGGTTTAATCCAGTGGCTGTTACTATAATATCTGCTTCAATATGCTGGCCCGAATCAAGTTTAATGCCGGTTTCAGTAAACGTTTCTATAGTATCTGTTGCAACCGACGCCTTACCTTTCGAAATTGACTCGAATAAATCTCCACCCGGAACTGCACACAGTCGCTGCTCCCAAGGATTGTAAGGTGGGTTAAAATGTATATCTACTGGATACCCTTCGGGTAACATTTTTGCATTAAGACTGCGTATTATTTTGCGCGCACGATGCGGAAAGCGCTGACTAAATGCGTACACCCAACGCTGTTTCGCTATGTTAAACCAACGCGCAGCTTTAAACGCTGTATCCTCGCTAAACCACGCGCGTAAATGTTTTGCGATTGGATCATCTACGGGAACAGGTAATACGTAGGATGGCGTTCTTTGCAGCATAGTCACGTGCGATGCGCTTTTCGCTAGTGCGGGAACCAGCGTTACCGCCGTTGCACCGCTTCCGATTACCACTACGCGTTTGTTTTCGTAGTCCAGATCTTCAGGCCAATGCTGTGGATGTACAATCTGACCGTTAAATTGTGATCGCCCTTTGAAATGTGGTGCATAACCTTTATCGTATCGATAATAACCCGAAGCGTTAAATATCCATCTGGCGGCAATGTGCTCATGCTGCCCACTCTCTTCTGACTTTAACGTAACCCGCCAATAGTTTTTATCGCTTTGCCAATCTATATCTACCACACGAGTTAAAAAACGTATGCGCTCTTTAATACCGTTTTCAGCCGCGGTTTCTTCGACGTAAGCCTTTATTGAACGACCATCAGCAATGGCCTTTTGCTCTTTCCAAGGTTTAAATTCGTAGCCGAAGGTGAATAAATCAGAATCTGAGCGTATTCCCGGGTATTTAAATAAATCCCATGTGCCGCCCAAATCACCGCGGGCTTCTATAATAGTATATGAAAGGTCAGGACATTTTTTTTGAATGTGGTAGGCGCAGCCGATACCCGAAATTCCGGCTCCAACAATTAGTACGTCGAGTAACTGCACTGTATCTTGCATAACGTCCCTGAAAAGTGATGATCAACCTCTCATCTCAATGTAAGTTGGCGTTATGCACGAGTCAATGTGCTTGTTAATGTTTTGTAAAAACAAGCCTTTGTGAATTTTTACTATAAAAGGGTGAAGGTTCTCTGCCTTTTCACCCGAAAATAGTATGCGGAATTAGAGTTAAATAGCGGGGTCGAAAGAAGAATGAGCCTTCTCTCGCTCTTGGGTTTCCGTTAGGTCGAAACCCGTTTCTGCGAAATCTTCAGCGCTAATATTGTGTAAATTATCGGTACACACATCGCCACCTAGCGACTGAATGACCTTGCACATCTCTTCCACTTTGGTGTCCATTTGGTGCATATGCTCTAGCATTATGCCCATCGCATTGGCCACAGGATCAGGGTTATCTGGCGCGACAGCATAGGCATCAAAACCATATTTCTGGGCAATTTTATCTCGCTCAGAGTTTACCGACGCATTCATCTCTTTTTGCTTCGAGATAATGATACGACCGGGGATCCCCACCGCCGTAGCGCCATCAGGAATATCTTTTACGACCACAGAGTTAGACCCTACTTTAGCGTTTTCACCTATAATAATAGGCCCTAACACTTTGGCACCAGCCCCAACTACAGCGCCTTTTTTAAGGGTTGGGTGGCGCTTACCTGCTCTCCAGCTAGTTCCTCCAAGAGTAACGCCGTGGTAAAGGGTGACATCATCGCCAATTTCTGCGGTTTCACCAATGACCACACCCATACCGTGGTCGATAAATACCCGTCGCCCTAACGTGGCACCAGGGTGAATTTCAATCCCCGTAAGCCAGCGGCTAAAGGTTGATAAACTGCGTGCCAACCATTTCCATTCAGCCTTCCATAGTTTGTGACTAATGTGATGCAGCCACACTGCATGAAGGCCGGGATAGTTGGTTAGCACTTCAAAGGTGTTTCTGGCCGCTGGGTCGCGATGAAATACACCTTGAATATCATCTTTTATACGGGCGAACATAGTGTTTACTCTTTTTCTTCTATTGCTGGTGCAGGGTCTGCGTCGCCTGAGTTAGCATTCTTCACCGATTTATCGATAGACGCCAATATACCGCGCAATATATTAAGCTCTTGAGACTCAGGACGCGCTCGGTTAAACAAGCGGCGCAGCTTAGTCATAACCACACCCGGGTGACTTTTGCGAATGAACGAGGTGCCTTCCAGCGTGGTTTCCAAATGCGTATAAAAACGCTCTAAATCATCATTCAGTGGATATTCTTCCTCAACACTTGGATAGGTTTCGCGATTTAGATAGGCCATGCGAATTTCATAACAAAGGGTTTGCACTGCTGCTGCTAAATTAAGTGAGCTGTATTCGGGGTTGGCTGGAATACACATATGGAAGTGACACTGCTGCAGCTCTTCATTAGTTAAACCACTGTTCTCACGCCCAAATACCAAGGCTACCGGGTACTTTTCTACTTCTTGGACCAGCTTCTCTCCACAGTCGCGCGGGCCTAACATCGGCCATGAATGAGTGCGAGAGCGTGCAGACGTCCCTACTACCAAGCCACAGTCTTTAACTGCCTCTTCCAGCGTGCTTACAATTTTCGCATTAGCAAGTACATCGCCAGCCCCTGCCGCCAATGCACTGGCTTGGCCGTCTGGCTCATTTACTGGGTCGACAAGATATAAGCTGCTCAGCCCCATGGTTTTCATAGCTCTTGCTGTAGAGCCGATGTTTCCCGTGTGAGACGTGTTAACTAAAATAATGCGAATATTCTCGAGCATGCGTGTAATACCTACGTACTTATTTGGATAGCGTCTTTAATTCGATAATACGCGCTTTTGGCACACTATCTTACAGACATTAATACCGTGAAGTTTAACACAGCGGCAGTATAGATGGCTATTCACGCTATTGTGCTGGGATTTCATTTGCATCGCGCATGGATTCTGGTAGACTCCGCCCGTTTTCGAAAACAACTAGCTATTTTTTGTACAGTTAGTTTGTTTCATTGGTCTTTTACAATTGGTGGTTTATCTATGCATCCTATGCTGAATATTGCGGTGCGCGCTGCGCGTGCGGCTGGAACAGTTATTGTTCGTGGTTTTGAAAAACATAATGAAGTAGCAACAGAGTCAAAAGGCTTAAACGACTTCGTTACTCAAGTTGATAAAGAAGCAGAACAAGCAATTATTGCCAAAATTCAGCAGTCTTACCCGAACCATTGCTTCCTAGGTGAAGAATCGGGTGAAGTTTTGGGCACAGAAACTGATTATCAGTGGATCATCGATCCACTAGATGGCACCACTAACTTTGTAAAAGGCATTCCTCACTTTGCCGTTTCAATTGCACTTCTTCACAAAGGTCGCTTAGATCAAGCGGTTGTTTTCGACCCAATTCGCAGTGAACTATTCACCGCGAGCCGTGGTCAAGGCGCGCAGCTTAACGGTTATCGTATTCGTGCTTCTAAGCCTCGTGACCTTTCTGAAACCATTATTGCTACTGGCTTGCCGTTTAAGAACAAATCTCAATTTGGCGAGTATGCACTAAGCCTTAACAAAATTTTCCACGAAGTGGGCGACATTCGCCGCGCAGGTAGCGCAGCGCTAGACCTTGCTTACGTTGCAGCTGGCCGCCACGACGGTTACTGGGAGCGCGGCATTAAATCTTGGGATATCGCAGCAGGTGAGCTTATTGTTCGTGAAGCTGGCGGATTGGTAACAGACTTTAAAGGCGGAAACGACCCGCTTCACAAAGGCGAAATTGTTGCTGGTAGCGTGAAGGTTGTTCAAGGCCTAGTTAAGCATCTTAAGTAAATCGCTTTTGAGCAATTAAATAGTAGAGGCGCTATGTTTGTTTTCAATTAACGCCTCTTTTACCAATATATGCTATACGACTTTTCTTAACAAGAACCTACCTTTTAAATTTTTAAACGTGAAGTTTTTTCCGGCTTTAATTGCGGGCCTTTCAATAATCAAAAATGTGATTGTAGACACTGCCACAACAACAAGAGAAACTATTGGAAGGAATAAAGCATACTCACTTAAGGTTAAATTTGATATTTCAGTTGGTGACCAATAAGTGAAAATAAAGTACAACACTACTCCATGTAATAAATAGATACTGTAACTGATTTCACCGAGAAGTACTGAAGCTCTTAAGGATAGTATTCCAAATATGCTGTTACCGGAGGCGACTAATATGAATAAAATCGCCATTAAAAACACGTGAAAGGAATCAAGCGTATTGGGGTAAGTTAGCAGAATAGCTACTAACAAAAGGCTTACGGTTGAAACCAATACGTGATTGTATTTCGAGTTAGCATTAATATAAAGAGAGAGTGGATAGGCTACAGATCCTATAGCAAAGTATATTAAATATTCAGATGAAACATAACCTACACGAATTGGATTTATGTAAGTATAAACTGCAATCAACCCAAGAAAAGCAAGTCCTAACTTTCCTACAAAACGATTGAAACAAAAAATAACTGGCAGCAATAAATAAAACAACCATTCGTATTTTAACGTCCAATCAACACCAGCAATAATTGTCTTGGTATCTGAAATGTCGTTTATAGTTCCCCCTATAAAAAATATCCACTTAACATATTCTTTTAATAAATCTATAGCTGACACGTTGACTTCAAAGTTTGAAGCTAAAAATACGAATAACGATATAACGCATAGTGAAAATAAATACAGCGGGTATATCCTAAATATTCTTGATTTATATAGAGAGAACCAATTTATAGTGCGGTCTTGACTTATTATACGAGAGAAGAAAAGGAATCCCGTGATCATAAAAAATATCGCCACCCCTACTTTTCCTAAGTTTTGAAAAAAATTTTCAGGTGGGCGCTGCCACACTTGGTTCAATTTCCAATAATAGGTAATCACGTAATGGTGGAAAAAAACAGATAACGCGAGGTACCCCCGTATGCCATCGATGGCTCCAAATCGATTATCTCTATCAGAAAGGTAGGAAAATCTCTTCGTTTTACTTAATACAAAGCCAAGCACTATACATGCAAGGAAAGACAATATGGTTATTAGTAAAACTTTTAAACTCTCCATGCCTTATATTCCTTCGAGTTGAATGGTTCATCGATTAAAACTTAGGAATACATTAAAGTTTTAATAAAATAAAGTTGTATTTTCATACTTTTTAAAAGCTAAAAAAAACCGCACTCTACATAGTGCGGTTTTCTCTTTGTATATTTTTATTTAAGGCATAGGATCTAAATCTGCGCCTTCCTTTTCCACTTGTGGTGGCATTAGGTCTTCTTTACTAATACCCAATGCAAGTGCCACTGAACTTGCGATATACACCGATGAGTAAGTACCTACCACTACACCAAACAGCAATGCTGTTGCGAAACCGTGAATAAGCGCCCCCCCCTTGTAGAATAACGCAACCAATACCAACACCGTGGTTAATGAGGTGATAATAGTACGGTTTAGGGTTTGCGTTAGCGAGATGTTGATAATTTCAACAGGCTCACCTTTACGAATTTTGCGGAAGTTCTCACGAATACGGTCACACACAACGATGGTATCGTTAAGTGAATAACCAATTACCGCTAGTACCGCTGCAAGTACCGTAAGGTCAAATTCGATTTGAAGTACTGAAAACAAACCCAGCGTAAGTATAACGTCGTGAGCGAGCGCCGACACTGACCCTAGAGCGAATCGCCATTCAAATCGCATTGCGACATAAACCAGAATACACAAGAGTGCGACTAGCATCGCAAGGCCGCCCTGCTCAGTAAGCTCTTCACCTACGTTAGGACCTACGAACTCGATACGACGCATATCAACCTCAGTACCGTCAGCGCGCAGCGCTGCTAGTACCTGCTCACCAATAGTCACGGCTTTAACGCCATCACGAGGGGCAATGCGGATAAGTACATCCTGGCTGCTGCCAAAATTCTGTACTATGGCATCTTCAAAATTTGCTTCGTTTAGTTGGGCGCGAATGCCTTCTAAATTAGCGGCATCTTCATAGCCAACTTCAATTAGCGTACCGCCAGTGAAGTCTAGCCCCCAGTTAAGGCTATTAACGCCTAGCGACACGAACGAACCTAAAATGAGTACCGTTGATAACACCATCGCAGGAATGCGAAGGCGCATAAAATTGACGGTATCGGATAGTTTTAATAATTGCATGTTACTTCCTTAAATCGCCAATTTCTCTACGCGTCGACCGCCCCATACTGCGTTAACAATAACGCGCGTAACTAGGATTGCAGTAAACATCGACGTTGCTATACCAATCATCAGCGTAATCGAGAAGCCTTTAATTGGGCCTGTGCCCACGGCAAACAGAATTAAGCCTGCAATGAAAGTGGTAATATTAGCATCTAGAATGGTAGAAAAAGCACTGTCGTAACCCTGATGAATGGCATGCTGTGGGCTGCGGCCGTCACGTATCTCTTCTCGAATACGCTCAAAGATAAGAACGTTTGCATCTACTGCCATACCAACGGTCAGTACAATACCTGCCATACCTGGTAGCGTAAGCGTTGCGCCAGGGATCATCGACATAATGCCTACTATCATAACCAGGTTTGTAATCAGAGCGATGTTCGCTACCACACCAAAGGCTTTGTAATAAATCAACATGAAAACAAGTACCGCTGCCAGACCATACATAATAGCCTGCATGCCCAGCTCAATGTTTTCTTTACCCAAGCTTGGTCCAACCGTACGCTCTTCAACAATTTGAATTGGCGCAATCAGTGCACCTGCGCGAAGTAGCAACGCTAAGTCACGGGCTTCTTTCGGTGAATCAAGACCTGTAATTTGGAACTTGCTACCCAGCTGCGCACGAATAGTCGCAACCGAGATCACTTGCTCGTGTTTTTCAAATACTAGCTTGCCGTCTTTGTTACGTTCGCCGGTCGACTTGTATTCGATAAACACCGTAGCCATTGGTTTACCAATGTTCCCACGGGTTGAGCGAGACATCTTATTACCGCCTTCAGAATCAAGCGAGATGTTTACGTTCGGAAGCCCATATTCATCAACACCGCTATTCGCATCAATAATATGGCTACCGGTAAGCATAATGCGCTTTTCAAGCAGCTGAGGAATGCCTTGCTGATCTTCAATCACTTGAGAGCCAGGAGGAACGCGGCCGTTCAATGCATCACGGATGTCGTTCTTCTGGTCTAGCATGCGAAATTCTAGTGTTGCTGTGGCATTAAGAATCTCTTTCGCACGGGCGGTGTCTTGAATACCTGGAAGCTGCACAACGATGCGATCAGCACCTTGCTTTTGTACAAGCGGCTCAGCTACGCCAAGTTGGTTAACACGATTACGAATAATGGTAATGTTTTGCTTAACCGCGTTGTCGCGAATTTCTTGAAGCTTGCTTTCAGCAAAAACAGCGCGAAGCGTTAAGTCGTCCACTTGGTTAAAGGTAAGGTCGCGGCTTTGGTTACGCAAAAAGAACTCTGCCTTGTCTAGTGTATCTTCATCGCGGAAGCTAATGTCGATATGATCGTCAACCTGCTTTACACCGCGATAGCGAATGCCTTCTTCGCGTAATGAAGTACGAAAACCACCCTCTGCATCTTCAAGAGACTTGGTAATAACCTCGGTCATGTCCACTTCCATTAGGAAGTGAACACCACCGCGAAGGTCAAGACCTAGCTTCATTGGCGCGCCACCTAGGCCTTCAAGCCATTCTGGCGTGTCAGGGGCAAGGTTCATAGCCACGTAGTAGTCATCACCAAGCGCCTTTTCAAGCGTTTCACGCGTAACAAGCTGGGTGTCAGAATCCGAAACGCGAACTAATATTTGTTCGTTCTCAAACTCAACACGTTTTGGAGAGATATTCTTTTCACTTAGCGCGGCTTTTACTTGTTCCACAGTGGCGTCAGTTACCACAGCGTCACGGCCTGCTGAGATTTGTACGGCGTGATCTTCACCGTAAATGTTAGGAAGCGCATAAAGTGCACACATTGTAACCACAATGAGTGCACTCAGTACTTTCCAAATAGAGTTTTTGTTTAGCACTGGATAATCCTTTCGTGCCAGTACCGGGAAGCGTCCCGGCCCCGGCGATTGTTACTTACAGTGACTTCATTGTGCCTTTAGGCAGCACAGCAGTTACTGAAGACTTCTGAACAACGATGTTGTTTGAATCGTTAAGTGCAACTTCAATGAAGTCTTTTTCTTCTGACACTTTAGTGATTTTTCCAACCAAACCACCTTGTGTTAACACTTCATCGCCTTTGCCTAGTGAAGATACTAGGTTTTTATGCTCTTTTACGCGCTTAGCCTGTGGGCGGTAAAGCAAGAAGTAAAAGATTAAACCGAATACAGCTAGCATGATGATCATTTCCATGCCGCCACCTTGCGGCGCACCAGCAGACTGTGCGTAAGCGTTAGAGATAAATAGGCTCATAAAATTCCCCAAATATTATCGTTGTTATAGTGCCGGAACCGGCAACCCTTTTTGTTCATAAAATTCTTGTACAAACTCATCAAGCGTACCTGCGTCAATCGCATCGCGAAGACCCTGCATCACACGCTGATAGTAGCGAAGGTTATGGATGGTATTTAAGCGCGCACCCAAGATTTCGTTACACTTGTCCAAATGATGTAGATAAGAGCGAGAATAGTTTTTACAAGTGTAGCAATCACAATTCTCATCTAATGGCGAGGTGTCGTTTCTGTGTTTCGCATTGCGAATCTTCACTACGCCTTCAGTCACAAACAAGTGACCATTTCGCGCGTTGCGCGTGGGCATTACACAGTCAAACATATCGATACCGCGGCGCACAGACTCAACCAAATCTTCAGGTTTACCCACGCCCATTAAGTAGCGAGGTTTATCTTCCGGTATTTTAGGCGCGGTATGATCAATAATGCGGATCATATCTTCTTTCGGCTCACCGACTGAAAGACCACCAATGGCGTAACCGTCGAAGCCAATCGCTTCAAGGCCAGCAAGTGAAACGTCGCGCAGACCTTCGTACATACCGCCTTGAATGATACCAAACAGTGCTGCTGGGTTATCGCCATGGGCTTCTTTACTACGTTTGGCCCAACGTAGCGACATTTCCATTGAAACGCGCGCTTCTTGTTCAGTAGCGGGGTACGGCGTGCACTCATCAAAAATCATCACGATGTCAGAGCCCAAATCGCGCTGAACTTCCATCGATTTTTCAGGCGTAAGTAAGATCTTTTCGCCGTTTATCGGAGAGCGGAATGTTACACCTTCTTCGGTAATTTTACGCAAATCACCCAAGCTAAACACTTGGAAGCCGCCAGAATCCGTAAGGATTGGCTTGTCCCAATTCATGAAATCATGCAGGTCGCCGTGCTGGCGAATAATGCCTGTACCAGGACGAAGCATCAGGTGAAACGTATTTCCAAGACAGATGTGTGCACCGCTGTCTTTTAATTCTTCAGGGGTCATTCCCTTAACAGTACCGTATGTACCTACGGGCATGAACGCTGGCGTTTCAACAACACCGCGTTCAAACACCAAACGACCGCGTCGTGCTCGGCCTTCGGTTTTTAACAACTCAAATTGCATGTGAAAGCATTCCCACTTTGGTGCGCTTTTGCGCTGGGTATAAAAATAAATTGGCGGCGATTATACCAGTAATTCGGCTGAGATCATGCCCCGTATCTATGTTTATCTGTAACTAAGCTGGAAAGGCCTGCAAAATACCGATTTACATGCCCTGTATCGTGGACGAATGTGCTTAGGCGCGCTCAATAAACATAGAATCACCGTAGCTAAAGAATCGATATTCTTTCTCAATCGCTTCTTGATAGGCATTCATCACGTTGTCTTTACCTGCAAATGCGCTAATTAACATCATTAGCGTGGACTCTGGAAGGTGAAAATTGGTGAACATTGCGTCTACCACTTTAAACTCAAAACCAGGGTAGATAAAAATCTCAGTATCTTCGTTAAATGGCGCAATAACTTCCTCGTCACCGCGCTCTGCGCTTGCTTTTGCCGCTGATTCCAAAGAGCGTACAGAGGTTGTACCCACTGCAATAACGCGTTTACCGTTGGCTTTTGTGGCTAGAACAGCGTCAACGACGTCTTGCGGTACTTCGGCGAACTCTGCGTGCATCTTGTGCTCTTGAATATTATCAACGCGCACAGGCTGGAATGTACCCGCGCCGACGTGCAAAGTTACAAAGGCCAAATTCACGCCTTTTTCTTTTAACGCAGCCAGTATTGCATCGTCAAAGTGAAGCCCTGCAGTAGGCGCTGCAACCGCGCCCGGCTTTTGATTGTAAACGGTTTGATAGCGCTCTTTATCTGAATTTTCATCGGGACGGTCAATATAAGGAGGTAGCGGCATGTGGCCATGGGCTTCTAGCAGCGTTAATACGGTCTCATCGTGGTCAAACTGTAAAATAAATAGCGCATCGTCTCGCCCTGTCACTGTAACATTCACTTTTTCTTCAAGAATAAGCCTAGTTCCAGGTTTAGGTGCCTTACTCGCGCGAACATGTGCTAGCGCAGTATTATCCGACGTAATACGCTCAATAAGCACTTCTACTTGTCCGCCAGTTTCTTTTTTACCAAGTAATCGGGCAGGAATAACCCGCGTATTGTTGAACACCAAGAGGTCGCCTGGCTCTACAAATTTCAGCATGTCAGCGAACATCGTGTGCGCTACATTGCCAGTCTTCCCCTCTAAATGTAACAAGCGACTCGCTGTACGTTGCTGAGTTGGGTATTTGGCGATAAGTTTTTCGGGTAGCTCGAAGCTAAAATCTGATAGTTTCATAAATACGACTAAATTACGGCATAAAAGTTAGACAAAAGTAGAATATTAAGTACTATTTAAGTTGCAACTTAAGACTAATAAAAATAGATTTACAGCTTAAGACAGAGTTAAAATAAAAACAAAAAACATTACTTATCAATAAATTAAAAAATAACGTATATTATGGAATAACTTTATATTGAACAATATACGCACAATTCAATTTATTAAATAGCACTCAACACCTTAAACGGTTAAGATATCTGCAGATAGTGATGATGTTCTCCCATAAACATTCCTTATCATTCGTACCCAGCACTTGCTGGGTATTTTTTTATCTGCTTATTTTCCCTGCCTGCCTTCACTCATCGCAACGTTATTGCGAAGCTCCGATTCCTCTGCGCGACAGGTTAGTTGAATATCGATATCTTATAAACGGCGGTATTTTACGCTGTTTATTGCTGGAGATCAGTTAAGATTTCTTCTAAAAGCGCCGCATCTAATGGACGCGCCTTCAACACGTACAAAACTTGCAGAAGTAAATCGGCGCCCATAATACCTTTATTTACCTTATTTCTAAGGTTATCTGCGCTTTGCTCCACGCCAATCTCTTCCAGCCTTTGGCTTAGCGCTTGATATTTTACGCCGCGCACAGACATCTCAGATTTCACGACTCTTGCTACCGTTTGCCGCCACGCATTTTTAGCACCTTGCGTATTTCCCGTGTTCACACAGCCTCCAAAATCCACACAAATGTGATATATATTTTACAAAAACACACTTTTTTACACTTATAGCATGTATTTAATGTTGACGATTATGGCACAACAGGTCTACACTGCAAGTCTAGATATTGGCGAAGATGAAAATAGTCGTTACAGTAACTTCGGTTGTTCTTTTGGTAATGCTTGGTTTCAAGTTTTGTGTTTCAACACGGATTTAAGCGTAGCAATGCATTTTAAGACACCACATATATGACATTCGTTTTCAACATTATCGCTTTAATAACTAAAGGAGAAAGGTATGAGCTGGGAACTGGAAAGCATCGAAGCCTTATTTAAAGAGCATGATGACTTTGTGGTAACACGTGAGGAAAACTGCTTACTTATTGCTAATCAAGACGGCATAGATGCCTGGCTTGCTATCAGCGGAGAGCAGATTTTAGTAGAGAGTCTTTTGTTTGCAGCGTCGGAAGTAAAAGATAAGCCAGCGCTAGATCATGAAATATTGTCTACTCATATGGTGTTCCCTTTAACCACGGTAGGCATCTCAAACATTGGTGGTGAAGAGTACTACACTGCCTTTGGTGCGTTAAGTGCCCAGTCAAAAGCCGAAAGTATCGTTATTGAAGTGGAAACCCTGTTTCAGAATGTTGCATCTTTCTTAGATGCCTACGAAACACACCTTAACTAAAATTTACTTCTAAGGAGAAGCGAATGTCAGTGTGGAAAAAATTAGTAACTGCAGTAAAAGGTGGTGCAACCGAAGCTGCTCAATCTGTCGTAGACAGTCAGGCTATTCGAATTCTGGAACAAGAAATTAGAGAAGCCAAAGAAGAATTGCGTAAGTCAGACCATGCACGTACCCAAATCTTGGCAAAGTGTAAACTTTCTCAGCAAAAAGTGGATAGCTTCAATTCGTCAATTGCGGAATACGAAGCTCACGCGCGCAAGGCCATCGATAGCGACCGCCAACTCGCGCTAGACTGTGCTCAAAAGGTGTCTGAACTTAAAGAAGAACGAGACCAAGAACAAACATATCTTGATCAGTTCCAGCAGTCAGAAAAGCAACTGGCACAAAATATCCAACAGGCGAAAGCGAATTTACGCCGCTTAGAGCAGCAAGTGGATATGGTAAAAGCCACCGAAAGCGTTCAGAAGGCGCAAGTAGCGGTTTCTTCACGTCACATGGGTGCGAATAGCAAAATGAAAACGGCGACAGAGTCACTGTCACGTATTCAAGATAAGCAAAAGATGCGCAATGCTGAGCTACAAGCTGCAGAAGAGTTAGCAAACAATGAATCGAGCAGCGATCTAGAAAAACGTCTAGCCGAAGCGGGCATTAAAGGGGGTAAAACCTCGGCCGATGACGAGCTAGCGCGAATTCTAGGCAAGTAAGTTAGAAAAATGGGAGCTACGCGCTCCCATTTTTAATTCTTGTTACAATAATTTCCTGCGTAAATTACCGTTAAGTAAAGCGCTAACCTAGACAAATCAAGTACTTCAAGGCAGAGTAAAGGCACGCATAACAAGGGCTGTTTCTTTTATGTCTCCATGGATAAAACTGCGAAAAATCATGCTGCAATATTTTGCAGAATCACGCTGGTACACTATTGTCGGTGCCACCGCCTTTTACGCAGTAACAAGCTATTGGCTACTTTACGCTGCAGACGAGCACGATTTAATTGCCAACGCCGATTTTATTTACTGGCTGGCGGTCACCGCCTCTACAGTGGGCTATGGTGATTTATCTCCCGTCACGCCAGCGGGAAAGCTGGTTGTAGCGCTTTACGTCATACCGCTTGGTTTGAGTATCTTCGCCATGGTAATTGGCCGGATTGCAGCTTGGGTTTCATTAACGTGGAAGAAAGGATTGTTGGGTATGAACAGCTTGATGCTAGATGGACATATCTTAGTAATTGGGTGGAATGAGCAGCGTACTATGCTGCTGCTTGATTTAATACTTCAAGAACGCGATGCCATGCCAGAGCGCCCCGATATTGTGCTGTGCGTGAAGGCCGATATCACTAATCCCATGCCTGGCGTGATTGAGTTCGTGAAGGTAGATTCGTTTAACAAAGACGAAGATATGGATCGCGCCTGCGTGTCTACCGCCCGAACTATTCTTATCGATAACCCACAAGACGATGTCACCATGACTACCGCGCTGTATTGCACTAAGCGTAATCCTGATGCACATCAGGTGGCTTATTTTGATGATGATAGCCTAGTCAGCTTACTTCAGGATCACTGCCCTAAAGTGGAGTGTACACCGAGCGTGGCAATAGAAATGCTGGTTAAAGCCGCTTTTGATCCTGGTTCTAGTATGCTTCATCACGACTTACTGAGTATTGAAGAAGGCCAGGCGCAATTTTCAGTAAAAATCCCAGAAAGTAGCCACGCCATTTCTGTTGCTAAGTTATTTATTAATTTGAAACGTAAACACGATGCCATCTTTATTGGATATGCGCCAAATGGTCTTGTGAAAGAAATGGTGGTAAACCCACCGTTGGACGTTACGTTAAACCCGGGCGACACTTTGTTTTACATTGCTGAGCGCCGCATTAACGCAATTAACTGGTCTTCTCTAGACGCTGATTAAGAGGCGTAAACATGTTTAGTAAATTATTTAAAAAGTCAGAACCTAAAAAACCTAAGTCGCCAGAAATAATGGGGCTTTATTTAGGTGGGTCTTTCGAGTTAGATAACTTGAAACTTTCGCTATTAGAACCGGAGCTCACTATTGAAGGCGCAGCCCGTTCTCAATTAATTCAAGCGGTAGGCGAAGCGCCCTTAGATACAGGTGGCACTCTGCTTCGCTTTTACACCGACGACGATGGATTTTTACAGGTGGTCACCGACGGCGGCATGTCTGAGAATCATATTACCGATGTTAAGCTGTGGCACTTTTATGAAACGAAAACCATTGGTAATACTGCTCAGTGGAACGAATGCTTGAAAAACGTTATCAGCCAGCCCACCTATGAGCTTGACGGTAAGGTCTATACCCGCGTGTGGGGGGCAGTGGGCGATAAGTCACCGCCTGTTGCCGTCACTGAAACTACCTATGAAGAAGATGGTGATGTGAGTACTACTGATCAGTTTATGATGCTGTATGAACGCCCAATCAGTAATGACAGAGTTGAAACCCTGCTTGTTGTGGGTGAAGAAAAGCAAGTAGGTAATAATTTAGATAGATGTTTGGTGATTTCAACGGGGTTTGATGTTGAACCTGCAGATATCACTATAAACGGTTAATAAAAGGGAATAACTATGGATACGATCATGCAATCTTTGGCTGGCCTGGATAACTTTGCGCTTTACTTCGGCTTGTCGATTGTTTTTTTGTTTATCTTCAAATTGGTGTACGCCTTGGTCACACCTCACGATGAATGGAAGCTGGTAAAAGAAGAGAAAAACGTTGCCGCTGCCATCGGCTTTGGTGGCGCTATAATCGGTTTTGCTATCGCCCTTGGCAGCGCAGCTTCAAACTCGGTTGCTGTAGTAGATTTTGCTATTTGGGCGCTTGTTGCTGTGATTGCACAATCCCTAGCGTTTGCCATTTTACGTTTCAGCTTTATGCCAAAAATCGCCGAGCGCATAAACAATAACGAAGTTTCTGCGGGTGTTATGCTTGCCAGCATGTCTATTGCCGTAGGCTTACTCAATGCCGCTTGCATGACCTATTAAGGGGGCAGCGATGACTGATAAACGAAACACTCAGCTTGATGTTGTTGATAGCGTGCAAGGTGAGAAGCCCGCATTAAAACGCACCAAACATATTGACCTTGGTCGCATGCGCAAAGGTTTTAGCGTGAAGCCTTTAGCATTGGGTGTGGCCAGCGTTATTTTAAGTGGTTGTGGCGGCGAAAAAGAAGACGCCACCATTTACACCTCGCTAGAAGACTGTAAACAGGATTTTCCTGATGCAGTAGAGCGTTGTGAAGCTGCCTACCAGACAGCGGTCGACGAGGCCATGCGCACCAGTCCGCGCTTTAGCTCTGAGTATGACTGCGAACATGAATTTGGCCCTAACCAGTGCCAATATGTGAATAATAGTAGCGGCAGCTTTTTCATGCCGTTCATGGCAGGCTACATGGTGAGCTCTCTGCTATCGCCAAATCGCTATTACTCACAGCCCTTATATACTTCCTATTCATATAATTCACCGTTTCGTTCACGCTGGATAACGGCAGACGGCTATGTGTTCGACGGTGACATTCGCAAAAGAAAATATCGCGTAAACAAAGACGTTTATAAGCCTAAGCCTACCGTGAACCGCACAATGAAACGTGGCGGGTTTGGTAGCAGCGTTCGAGCAAAATCGTCTTGGGGTAGCAGCAGCCGTAAAGGCGGCTGGGGCGGATAACTATGTTTAGAATGCCTTGCCGGCCTCGCAAGGGCTGGCAGCAGTTGGCTAACGAGTTTGGTTTTCATTTCCACACCATGTATGGCGAGCCGTATTGGGATGAAAGTGCCTACTACCAATTCACGCTAGCGCAAATTGAAAACGACATTGAAGACCCCACAGCCGAACTACATCAAATGTGCTTGGCAGTGACCGAAGATGTGGTTAATAGTGAGGAATTACTTACTCGCTTTCGAATTCCAGAGCAACATTGGGACATAGTAAGAAACAGCTGGCAGGAAAGAGCCCCCAGTTTGTATTCACGCCTTGACCTTGTCTACAGCGGCAAAGGGCCAGCTAAGCTGCTAGAAAATAATGCAGATACACCCACCAGCTTGTATGAATCTGGCTTTTGGCAGTGGCTGTGGCTTTCACAAAACGTGGATGCCGGCAAACTCGCCCTGCACGCTGATCAGTTCAATAGCTTGCAAGAAAAACTAGTTCATCGCTTTCGCGAAATAGCATTGCACTACAACATTAATCAACTGCACATGGCGTGTTGTAAAGATACCGTAGAAGACCGCGGAACCGTGCAGTACCTACAAGACTGCGCTACAGAGGCCGGGCTTCTAGCTGACTTCGTTTTTATTGAAGACATTGGGTTAGCCGACACGGGCGTTTTTACCGATCTTCAAGACGCGCCCATTACAGACTGCTTCAAGCTTTATCCTTGGGAGTTTATGCTGCGCGAAGAGTTTGGCGATGTGTTAGAAGATGCCCAAGTTAATTGGATAGAGCCCCCATGGAAATCGATAATTTCCAATAAAGCCTTGCTTCCTCAGCTTTGGAAGAAATTTGAAGGCCACCCTAACCTGCTTCCCGCTTATTTTTCAGATGAAGTAAACACAAACACACTATCAGGAAAGTGGATTAAAAAGCCTCTGTTTTCTAGGGAAGGCGCGAATGTTTCTATCATTGAAGGTGGAATTGAGAATAAGCTTAGTGATGGTCCTTACGGCGAAGAAGGCTTTATTGTTCAAGCATTTGAACCTTTACCCGTTTTTGAAGGTAACCATACACTTATAGGTAGTTGGTTGGTAGATGACATGCCAGCAGGTATTTCAGTAAGAGAAGATGCATCTGCTATTACCCAAGATCTCTCTCGCTACCTTCCCCATATTATTTTGTAATCTATTTAAGGGGGCCTTTTTATGAAGCCGCTTTCTTTTCAAATTCGCGTTCTGCTAACGTTAGGTGCACTATTAATCGTAATAGAAGTAGCAAACTTACTTACCGGCAATGCACTAAATCAGTTTGGTGTAGTGCCTCGCACACTGTCAACCTTGCCAAATATATTCACAGCCCCGTTCCTTCACGGTACACCCACCCATTTAATGGCTAACTTGGTGCCTCTTTTGCTGTTCATGTGGCTTACTATGCAGTGGGGAAAACGCACGTTTCTCATCGCTACGCTAAGCGCACTGCTTATAGGTGGTTTGGGCGTGTGGCTGTTCGGTAGAAGCGCTACGCATATTGGCGCGAGCGGCATGGTATATGGCTATTTTGGTTTCCTTGTATTAGCAGGTTTTCGAAGTAACAAAGTGCGGTATTTACTTATTTCACTAGTAGTTGCAGCGCTGTACGGAGGAATGCTGGTTGGTGTGCTTCCCACATCCAAATTTATTTCCTTTGAATATCATCTGTTTGGCTTTATTGGTGGCTTATTTGCCGCATGGCACTGGGCACGCTAATTAGTTTACGTATAATTAGCCTCAAGATAAGACGTTTTAGTTAGATATGTCAGCAGTACAAGAACCTACACAAAAGAACCAAGGCTTTTTCGGCAACCTCGCGTTTAACATTGTTATTCCTGTGGTGCTAATGAGCTATGCAAGTTCAGAAGATTACCTAGGCCCTGCGTGGAGCATTGTGGCGGCACTCAGCTTTCCTATTGGTTATGGCCTTTGGGATTTAAAAGAGTCGGGAAAGGTCAATGGCTTTTCCATTTTAGGCATTATCAGCGTACTGCTTACCGGCGGGTTTAGCTTACTTAAACTGCCTGCCGAGTATATTGCGATAAAAGAAGCCGCTATTCCGGGCATTATTGGTATTGCTGTACTGGTAACCCAATACTCTAATAAACCCTTGGTCAAAATGCTTATTTTGAACGACCAAATCATAAACTGGCCACACCTAAACCAAGTTCTTGATGCGAAAGGCAAGCAACCAGAATTTAAAAAGAAAGTCGCGGTTAGCTCTTACATCGTAGCGAGTTCGTTTTTCCTCTCTTCTGCACTAAATTATATCTTGGCAAAAATGATATTGGTCAGTGAGCCTGGCACTACGGCATACACTGAAGAGCTTGGCCGAATGACTGCGCTTAGCTATCCAGTCATTGTGATCCCGAGCATGATTTTGCTTATTGCAGCGCTCTGGTATTTATTCGCTCAAATCAAAAAAATTACTGGCGAAGAACTCGATAACTTTATTAATCAGTAAAAAGACAATCGATAAGGGGCTTAACGCCCCTTTAACATGCCCTTCCCTACGACTGAAGCTATTACATATCTTGTAATTTAGGCGACTAAAGCATTTTCCTGAAACGCAGAAGAATACTAGCCATCAAATTTTCGCACCGCTTTTAACCAAAATGCGTGGGTATTACGTATACTCTCAAATATAAAAATAACCCGCTCTATTAGAACATGTAGGCGCTAATTGAAGGCGCGCATAGCACCTCTAGCATTACGCCATAAGCGCTGAATATTGTGTATTGCGCGCATTCTCGCTTCTTCATGTTCACACTAAGACGGTTCAATACAAAACGGCGAATTATGCTGACCATAAAAGACTTAAAAAAATCTTTTTCACAGACAGGGGCTACGCTCATCAACAACCTTAACCTTACCGTAAAGACAGGTGAATCGGTGAGTATTCAGGGGGCTTCTGGCTGCGGTAAATCTACCTTGCTGTCGCTTATTGCTGGGTTTGAGACGCCCGACGGTGGAGATATTTCGGTAAATGGATTGTCGATTGCTGGCAGTAGCAAACTCGATAATACATTTAAAGCGAAGGATATTGATAATTTTCGCAAACAGCATTTAGGTATTGTGTTTCAAAGCTTCAATCTATTCGACTGCTTTAATGCGTGGGACAACATTGCCTTTACTGCAAGGCTAAAAGGTAATGTAGATAACGACTACCAATTAGCGTTAATGGAGCTGCTTGGGATATTACCCCTAGCGCAAAAGCCGCTAAGTCAGTTATCTGGCGGTGAACAGCAGCGCTGTGCCATTGCTAGAGCGCTTGTACATCGCCCCTCGCTTATCTTGGCCGATGAGCCCACCGGCAATTTAGACGAAACCACCAGCGAAACCGTGTCTGACTTACTCTTTCAAACCTGTAAAGAGGCCAACACTTCTCTTGTTGTGGTAACTCATAGCCAAGACGTCGCGATAAAAGCAGACGCCGCTTTGCGACTACAGAAAGGGATATTAGAGAGTGTGAAATATAAAACTACAGAACAAACCTTATCTTCACCAGTAGCAGCAAGCTAATTACCGGTGAAAAACGTTAGCGATATGCGCCCTGTGAAAAAGACACCGAAAACAGCAAGTAGGAAGATAACGTGCTACGCACTTTACTGTTAACACTCTCTAGCTTATTTGCAATGGCAAGGCACAGGCCGTGGGAGCCTTTGCTCATTATGGCCGCAATTATACTGGCCAACGCTGGATTGGTTACCGTTTTGCTTATAAACGAAGGCGCCACACAAGGTGAACTGTTACAGTCGAAGCAAGGGCTTACCTTGGGCAGTATCATCACTCCAGCAGACAGCAGAGCTCGCTTTACACAAAGCGATTATGCCACACTTCGCAAGCAGGGTTTTACCCAGCTTGTTGCGATAGCTGAACGAGACGTTACCCTATCGTGCAATGGCAGCGAGCCCACAGCAACAACTCTCACATTACTTGGTGTTGATACTCAGCCTCTTTTAGGAAGTGCATTTAGAACGAGAGGTTTTGAGGCGCCTGCCCAAAACGATAGCGCTGTTTCACTATCCTATTTATCGCAAATTGCGGGGAAATCTAGTGAAATGGAAAACCAGCAGACGTCAGCAGGAATTGTATTACGCTCAAATTCTGGGGTCGACTTCGCTGTAAATGGGCTTATTCACCCCTTAACGAGCGCAAAACTAACCTGTCACGACACGCTCAATGAAACCGATAGAAAATCCGCGCCCAGTCCCTATTGGCCTGCAACGGTAAGCGCGTATGTGAGCAGCTTTGCTCCGCAAAATACAATTTTGATCTCTATCGATGAGTTTTACAGAGGCGGCGTAACGATTGAGAATGATGAACCTGCTTTACCTGCGAATCCAGACAAAGCTATGCGCGCGCAAGAGCAACAAGCAAAGCAACAGAGAGCTTACGTCCCACTTTCCGGATTTATTGCACTTTCACCGCTATCACATCAGCATTTAACCCAAATAGAAACCCTACTTGGAACACCTGTAAAGCAAACCACTCGGAATACAGACAATGACACCGGTTCGTTGCCAGATAGTTTTAGATTAAATCTTTGGGCGATGAGTGGACTGATGGGCGTTGTGGCGCTTTTTATAGTACTTAACGCGCTAAACTTGATGTACCGCACGCGGCTACCCAATATCATTCGTTTACGGCAGTTGGGCATATCTCAGCGAATTTTAAGCATTGCCCTATTCACCGAGTTGCTTGTTTACTGCGTAATAAGTATTCCAATTGGCATGTTCATCGGTTTTCAAGCGGCGTCATGGTTGTCACCTGTGATAAACGGTACATTTACGTCGTTGTTTAACGCTGTATTTGTTAACCCAGACGTTAATCTGCTTTTCACCTTCGGCTTCGCATTAACAACGACCTTTATATCTCTAGTTGTTTTTTCGTTAGTTTCTATAGTTAAGCTTTCGAATGCCCTTACCGTAGCGCCAGTCAAAAAAGAAAACGCGTTAGGCCAATTTGCCGTAGGTCTTATCTCATTATGTGCCCTACTACTGTTATTTATCGCTGAGAAGTTCGTATCTTCTACTGCTTCAGCACTTTCCTTTGTTGCATTGTTACTTCTTACCAGCTGCGCGCTTGTTCTTCTTTGGTTACCTATTTTCTCTAAGCTACTGACTAGATTTGTACCAAGACAGTGGCCCGTGTTTCACTACGTCATTGCTAATATGCATTTACTGTCTGGCAAAACCCGTCTCGCCGTTTGTGCATTCTTTATCGCGCTAACCGCAAATATTGGTATGAACACCATGACGGACAGCTTTAGAGACGCCACTGAACAATGGTTAACGCAAAGGCTTTACGCGCCTTTCTATCTGTACACCGACGCGCCACTTAGTCGTATCGAAACGTTATCTACCAAATCGTTACCGCTACTTGATTTAACTCCTTTACTTAAGGCCGAGGGAGCTGTTATTGGCTCACATGCTCAAGAAGAGACACATAATGAGATACATAAAGAGACACGTGAAGTCAGTAACAGCTCGCCCACTTACGTTTCTATCAATAGCTACCCCGTTCACCAAAACGGTAAAAAGGCGCTTGTCCTCGATGATGTAATAAACAACGACCTCAACACAGCGTGGCGTGAGTTTACAGAAGGGAAAGGGGTATTCATCAATCAGCAATTAGCGTTTGCCCTTAGCGCTAAGTTAGGACACACGCTAGATATAGAAAATATTCGCCTTCGTAAAACTGCGAATTCAAGTTCTTCGGCGGTTAATACATCTAACGAGGCGTATAGCTCGCCACAAGATAAAACTACTGACCCAACACAAGGCTCACAAAGCAGTTCGTCGAACTCAAACGTATTTGCAGCGACGCCTCAATGGAAAGTACTGGGTATTTATCCCGACTACGGTAACCTGAACGGGCAAATATTAGTGCCTCTTCCCTCGTTTAATCGAAACAATCCCCTAATCAGGGACCAACTTTTTTCCGGTGTAATGGCTATTTACCCAGAGCCTTCTATTGAGGCTAACGTGATAGGCGACAACAAACAAAGCACCTATGGAAAGGACATCCTCGAACAGCAGCTAAAATCACAGTTAGGGGAACACCGCGAAATTGCCCTTTATACCCGACAGGCGCTGTTAGATACCTCTATGCAGACCTTTGATCGCACCTTTGTATTAACTGACGGCCTTAATATTACCACCCTATTGGTGGCGGGCGTCGCCTTCGCTGTTTCGCTGACGGTACTTAGCATAGGCAGCGCAGCGCAGTTATCTGTATTGCGTGCCCTTGGCGTTAGTCAGCTTAAAGTAAAAGCTTCTCTGTTTGCGCAATATCTGTTGCTTTGTTTTATTTCGGCCTTGCTCGCCATTCCTTTTGGCGTGTATTTGGCCTATGTCTTTATTCAACAAGTAAACCGGCATGCTTTTAACTGGGTGTACCCACTTTCACTTAATGCACAGGTTATTCTCTCTAGCGTAGGGTTATCGCTGTTTATCGTTTCACTGGTGCTGTTGTTACCTTTAGGAAAACTTAAGCCGAAAATTGATTTAAGGCAGGAAGTTCAGCTATGAAAAACTATTTAGGTAGTGCCAACACCACGTTTTTGCGATTTAAAGCCAACACCTTTTTAGTGCTTGTAGCTGCTTGTTTCACGTTGAGCGCATGTACTGAAAACCCAAAAGATGAAAACGAAACTCTGGGAACCTCCACGCCAAACGGCTTTTTTGGAAACATGCAGTCGAGCGACGCCTTTACGCCAGTAAAGCGGGGCAATATTGTTGAATTACCGCGCGATCACATGAGTCATCCCGATTTTCAGTTAGAGTGGTGGTACCTCACGTTTGTGTTAAGCGCTGAAGACGGGCAAGAGTTCGGCCTTCAATATACGCTTTTTCGTTTCAATACTGAGCAAGATGCTCCTTCAAGCGCTAAGGCTAATGCTAAAAATAGTGCTGAAGGTAGCGCCGAAAGTAATGCCAAGAGTAATTACAATAGTAGCGCCGAAAGTAGTGCTAATCATAGTTCTGAAGATAACCGCCATACTAACGCTAATAGCCATATCGCAAGAAACTGGACCGATGGCCAGCAGTGGATGGGACATGCTTCGCTACACACCGCTGAACAGCATTATTTCGAAGAACGATTTGCAAGCGGTGGCGTAGGTAATGCCTATGTGAATCAACAACCCTTTACGACAGTTATTGACGATTGGGTTTGGAAAGCGGCACAGGCGGAGGTCCAAACAGGTGCAGAGAGCAAAGCCATGTTCCCGTCCGTGTTAACTTTCGCTTTCGGGCAAAGCAGTACACATCATCCGCTTAAAACACGTGAAAAAATCCCCGCTCCCACTGCAGACAGCTTATCAGAATTAAATAATGCGCCAGGCGTTAGCGCCGTCAAAGTCGCGCTTAACCTAAACACCTCTGGGCCTTTCATCAAACAGGGGGACAATGGCTACAGCAAAAAAACACAGGACGAACGCCTTCGCTCCTACTATTACAGCCAGCCGTTCATTAACGCGGAGGGTACGTTAAACATAGAGGGCAATAGCGTAAAAGTTACGGGTAAAGGCTGGTTTGATCACGAATGGACGAGCCACCTAGCCAATAGTGAAGCCATGGGATGGGATTGGTTCTCGCTGCATTTAGACGATGGAAGTAAATTGATGGCGTTTCGCATGCACGCCATGAATGAAAACATGAAAAATAGCAAAAGCAAACACAGCGAAATATTCACAACGGCTAGCTTTATAGCGGGAAATGGCACGAAAGAAACCATCGAGCAAGCCAACATATCAATTACGCCAACGGCCTATGAAACAATCAACGAGGGAGAGTCACCTCGCTCTGTTCCCACTGCTTGGCGTATTAAAATACCAATAAAAGATATCGACGTATCCATTAGCCCGTTCAAGGAAAACCAATGGAATAACAGCTTATTTCCTTATTATGAAGGGCGAGTGGAAATAAAAGGCTCCCATTCAGGGATCGGCTTTATGGAATTGACAGGCTACTAAAGCCTGTTGACCTTCGATATACAACGAACCGCAAAAGCCTCTAATAAATAGACCAATTAATGCGTTCACTTAGCGATGTCAAAGCCGCCACACCTAGCTGAGAATTACCCACGCTATTAAGCGCTGGCGAAAATACGCATATTGAAAAGCGTCCTGGTACAACAGCCACTATGCCTCCGCCTACGCCACTTTTACCCGGCAGACCCACTTTGAACGCGAAGCTCCCCGCTTCATCATACATACCGCTGGTTGCCAAGAGCGCATTCACCTGCTTAGTTTGATAAGGCGTTAACACCTGCTCATTTGCGCAGGTTGAGAAGCCGGCGTTAGCAAGAAAACTGGTAGACCGAGCTAGGTCTTCACAGCTCATTTCTAACGCACAGTTGTGAAAGTAATTACGAAGTACACCTTCCACTTCATTTTCAAAATTTCCGTAGGCCTTCATCAAATATGCCATTGCCGCATTGCGAGAGCGGTGCTCGTATTCAGACTCCGCCACCACCTTATTTACCACGATATCGCCGTTACAGCTTAAGCGTCTTACGAAATCTCGCATGGCAATATGAGGGGAAGCGAACCGAGACTGAACCATGTCACTGACCACCAGCGCACCGGCATTAATGAAGGGGTTGCGGGGAATACCGTTTTCATATTCCAACTGTACAAGAGAGTTAAACGGCAGGCCGGATGGCTCGCATCCAACTCGCTCCCACATGGTTTCACCGTAGTGATTGATGGCTAAAACAAGATTAAAGACTTTTGAGATACTTTGAATAGAAAAAGGAACACTCGCATCGCCTATCGACGTTATTTGACCGTTTGTGTTGCAAATTGAAATGCCAAACTGCCTTGGATTAACTGTAGCCAACGCAGGGATGTAGTCAGCAACTTTTCCCATGCCCAACATGGGTTCAACTTCATCATAGATATCTTGAAGTAGTGCCAGCATTTCGTTTTTCATAGTTCCCCTTTCCTGCTTACCACAGATAAAAATAAAGCGCCTTGTTATAAAAACGCTGACGCTTTAATTTCTATACAAACAATGTAGCGATTAGTTACAGCGCCAATCTTCCTTAAAGTCACACAAGCCATCATCATCTTCGTCTGACGTAAGCTCAATGTTGGTCGATACCTTTTCTGATACTTTATTTGAATCGGAATCGATTATTACTGGCTGTTTTTTATCGATAAAACTGAAGATTGTTTTTGCAATATCCGTGTTATCAATTTGCCCCATAAGCGATTGATAACCAGCACCAAAAGCAAATACTTCAACATCTACACCAGTGTGACCGCCTGTTGTCCACCCCGTGTTTGTTTTGGTGTCTAAGAAGGTTTTTACTGCCATGAAGCGAGTTTCATCATCTTGGTTTGATACGCTATCTAGCGTGGCAAGCTCTTCTTCACTCAACGACAAGCCAAGCTTCTGCGCCACAAATTCGCCAGGGTTCTCTTCATTTGCCATCTCTAAAGCAATTGTCATTACTGAGGCTGACATTGACTTAAGATGTTCAGGGCTCCAGCGGTAGTCGCCGTTTGCGCCAATGGTTAAGCCACCTGTACTGTGATCTGCAGTCAAAATAACAAGAGTGTCTGGGTTGGCTTTCACATAGTCGCGCAAGTACTCCATAGTTAACGCAAGGTCGTGCATCTCAGCCATGGCAGACGCGATATCGTTTGCGTGACCCGCCCAATCTACTTGGCTCGCTTCAACAAGAAGAAAGAACCCGTTGTCATTTTCTAAGTGTTTAATTGCATGTTGAGTTAAATACTCAAGGCGATTTTTTCGCTTGTCGTCCAGTACCGCAGGCAGCGCTACCGGAGCAAACAGACCGAGAACATTACTTCCCGCAGGCACCGAAGCCAAGCGGTTATATGAATCGGCATATTCGTAGCCAGCATCAATAAATTGCGCCAAGATATCTCTGTCGTCGCGTTCAAAGTAAGACGTTCCACCGCCCAGCATCACGTCAGCGACAAACTTGTCGTCTACGCGAACATCAAAGAAATCTTCAGCTATTTCGTTGTAGTTCTTACGGCTCTCGTTATGGGCGATGTATGACGCGGGTGTCGCATGAACAATTTGAGAGGTTACTGCCAAACCAGTACGCATGCCTTTACTCTTCGCATGGTGCATAACAGAGTTTACTGGTTGTTTGTTTACATCTACACCTATTGCACCGTTGTATGACTTAACGCCTGTAGCAAGCGCTGTTGCAGCAGCGGCTGAATCGGTAACATAACCCGATACACGAGCGGGGTATGTCGACGCGTTACCCACCAAAATGTCGTCAAATACAACTGTCTCAACTTCCGGAGTTGACGGATCATCTACATAATTACGATAAGCGGTGGTGTAGGCAGGCCCCATACCGTCGGCAACAACCATAATGATATTTTTGGGCACGCCTTTACTTTGCGTACCGGTTGCACTTGCTGATTCGGTTATAGATTCTGTGATACCACAACCCGCAAGAACAGCAATAGACGCACAACTTAGTAGTGATGTGCGAACAAATTGTTTAATCATTTAAACTTCCCTGAGTAAGTAAGGTATCTACCGGCCTGGTTACCCGAAGATACAACAACAATAAAGAAACTATCGCGAATGATTCTTTGGTGATCATAAAGGTGTTAGCAAAGCGATAATATGCAATAGTGTAAAGCAGGCTGACTAGATGCTCAAAGCTTTTGGATAAAATAACGCAAGCATGAGATGACCAGATGGTCATCTCATCAAATTAGCAACTTTTAAGAAGGAAGCGACTACTTATTTTGTGATGAGAGGTATTCGCGCATGCGCTGTTGTGCCACGTCAACGAGCATGTCGGGCTGGAACTTGGAGATAAACCTGTCACACCCCACTTTTTCTACCATGGCGTCGTTGAAGCTTCCGCTTAATGATGTGTTGAGTGCTATAAATAAGTTGCTCATACGCGGGTCGTTACGCACTTCTGAAGTAAGTCGATAGCCGTCCATTTCTGGCATTTCTGCGTCGGTGAACATAAGCAGAATTTCGTCGGTAGGATTTTTACCTTCATCTGCCCACTTTTTGAGTAATGCTAACGCTTCAGCGCCGTTTTTTCGTTCGATAATCGTGATGCCAAGCTGCTCTAACGTATCCTTTATTTGTTTTCTTGCCGTGCTTGAGTCGTCCACTATCAACACTTTCTTACCTAAAAAGTGGTTAACTATCTCTTTATCTAACACTTCTTCAGAGATAGATGTGTCGTAATCGATGATTTCCGCGAGCACTTTTTCAACATCAATGATTTCTACCAGCTCTTGTTTACCCTCAACATTCACCTGAGTTATGGCGGTTAAATAATTGGATTTTCCAATGCCGCTAGGGGGGGGTTGAATGGTACCCCAGGATGTATTCACTATGTTTTTTACCTCACCAATAATGAAGCCCTGCACGCTTCTATTGTACTCAGTGATGATAACGTTCTTGGCTGTTGCCTGTGTGGCTGCACCGCGCATTTTGATTGCCTGACGCAAGTCTATAATGGGAATGGAGCTTCCTCGGTAGTTCATCACCCCTTTCAGATTGTGATGTGAACCAGGCATTATATTGAGCTTAGGTACGTTTATAACTTCTTTAATTTTAAAGACGTTCATGGCAAATATGTGTCGTGTTCCCAGTTGAAACATCAAAAGTTCAAGCCTGTTCTCGCCTACAAGCTTGGTTCTTTGATCAACTGACGACAATACACCGCTACTCATAACACCTACTTTTACAATTAATAATCAACAACCTAGCGCCAACTTAGCGCCTTTCGCCTATCAAACCGCGTTGTTGTGCCCCTTTAGGCTAACGCTACCCTGACCACAGGTATAAAGCTATTACCCATTTAGCTAATAGACATTTGAAAAAACCAACACTATTAGGAATTTACCGACCGCATACCAAACAGGCTGAAGACAAAGATCCGGCCAAACAACCATAATTAGTATTTTCACCAATGCCCATTATTTGAAGGCTTCCCTACCACTTACGCTGCCATAGTTCAGCGAAACTATTTGCTAAGCGAAATCATTTCTTAAATATAGGCGAACATTTCAGTGCGCGCTTGCAATTTAAGTTTGTCCCTACAACTCGACTGACTCCCACACAATCTACATTCATAAAATAAATGACCGCAATGCAAAATATATATTTCTATTATTCCAAATCCGGCACTAGGATGAAATGGAATCAACGGGAACGCCCTACAGCGTAAACATAAACAACGTTAAGTATTTTAATTATAGTCGGGAGAGACGCTCATGTCGCAATATCAACAAGACATTGATAACTTCGCCACATTAAAGGCAGCACAAAACGGAACTTGGGAAGGTATCAACCCAGAATTCGCTGCACGCATGAAGGTTCAAAACCGTTTTAAAACAGGTTTAGACATTGCTCGCTATACTGCAAGCATTATGCGCAAAGACATGGCTGAATACGACGCAGATTCGTCTCAGTACACACAGTCACTAGGCTGCTGGCATGGCTTTGTAGGCCAACAGAAAATGCTTTCAGTTAAAAAGCATCAAGGCACAACAAATAAAAGCTACCTATACCTTTCAGGCTGGATGGTAGCAGCACTTCGCTCTGAGTTTGGTCCTCTACCTGACCAATCAATGCACGAGAAAACATCAGTTTCTGCACTTATTGAAGAGCTTTACACTTTTCTTCGTCAAGCAGATGCGCGTGAATTAGGCGACCTTTTCCACAAACTAGACGACGCGAAGAAAAACGGTGGCGATGTAGCTGCAATTCAAGCTGAAATCGATAACTACGAAACGCACGTAGTACCAATTATCGCTGATATCGATGCAGGTTTTGGTAACGAAGAAGCGACTTACCTTCTAGCTAAGCAAATGATTGAAGCTGGCGCGTGCTGTATTCAAATCGAAAACCAAGTGTCAGATGCGAAGCAATGTGGTCACCAAGACGGTAAAGTAACGGTTCCACACGAAGACTTCCTAGCTAAAATCAACGCAGTTCGCTATGCGTTCTTAGAACTTGGCGTAGATGAAGGTGTTATTGTTGCACGTACCGATTCACTGGGTGCAGGCCTTACTCAAAAGATCCCAGTATCTACATCAGAAGGTGACTTAGCCGCCCAGTACAACGCATTCCTTAAAACGACTGAAGTTGCAGGTGTTGAAGACCTAAGTGAAGGTGACTTAGTACTTAAGCAAGGCGGCAAACTGGTTAAACCAGAGCGTTTACCAAACGGTCTATTCCGCTTCAAAGAAGGTACAGGTTTTGACCGCGTAGTACTTGACTGTGTGACTTCACTTAAGCACGGCGCTGACTTGCTTTGGATTGAAACTGAAAAGCCACACGTTGGCCAAATTGCTGAAATGGTTAACGCTATTCGCGAACAAGTACCGAACGCAAAGCTGGTTTATAACAACTCTCCATCATTCAACTGGACGCTTAACTTCCGTCAGCAAGTATTTGATGCCTGGACAGAAGAAGGCAAAGACGTTTCTGGATATGACCGCGCGAAACTTATGTCTGCTGACTATGATGACAGCGAACTTGCAGCAGCGGCGGACGAGAAGATTAAGAGCTTCCAGGCTGACGCAGCACGTGAAGCGGGTATCTTCCATCACCTTATCACGCTTCCGACTTATCACACTGCAGCACTGTCTACTGACAACCTTGCAAAAGGTTACTTCGGTGAAGAAGGTATGCTTGCTTATGTACGCGGTGTTCAGCGTCAAGAAATTCGCCAAGGTCTAGCGTGCGTTAAGCACCAAGCGATGGCAGGTTCTGACCTAGGTGATACGCACAAAGAGTACTTCTCAGGTGAAGGTGCACTTAAAGCGTCTGGTGAAGATAACACCATGAACCAGTTCGACGTATAACGCGAACAGGCAATGAGTTAAACGGAAAGTATCCCAACCTTTCCTACAGGGCACCTTCGGGTGCCCTTTTTTGTGCACGCTATTCATTTCATTTATATTTTCTACGAAAAATAAAAGAAGCCATATTTTTCAAAACCCCATAAAAAAATTATATACACCATATTTTTCAATTACTTATTGTTATAAAAGTGCTTAAGTTAAGACTAAACGCTTATCTGACAATCAAATAAAAAAGCTTTATAATATCTATGTTTAATTAGGTTTAAAAAGAGCATTAGAATAATGAATATAGCGAAGGTCGACCTGAATTTATTGGTTTATTTAGATGTGCTGTTGCGCGAAGGAAGTGTAACCAAAGCTGCAAACCAGCTAAGCATTACTCAGCCAGCAATGAGTAATGGCTTAAAGCGCCTTCGCGATCTGTTTAAAGATCCCCTATTAGTTCGCACTAGCGATGGGATGACTCCCACCAAGCGTGCCCTTGAGCTGCAACCTATTATTCGCGATGTTCTTAGCCGATTAGAAAGCTCTATTCAGCCCGAAACTGATTTTGACCCGTTAACCAGCGACAGAACCTTCCGCATTATGACCAGTGACTATGCAGAAAGTACCTTGTTACTTGAACTCGTTGGAAGACTGGCGGATTTAGCGCCCAATATTACGCTTGACCTTATTACGCCGAGTGACGTGACGTTTCACGATGTCGAGCAAGGTAAAGTGGATATGGCAATTAACCGCTTTGATGAACTGCCTTTGTCGTTTCACCAAAAAGTTATCTGGTATGACACCTTTAGCTGTGTAATGAGTTCCGACCATCCGCTAGTAGAAAAATGCAACCTAGAAGGCTACTTGAGTGCCCAGCATATTTGGGTGAGTAAAACTGGGTTTGGCGTGGGTGTAGGTATTGATCCAAATGAAGTACAAAAATTGGGTTGGGTTGACGCAGAGCTTACAAAAATCGGAAAACAGCGTGCTATTCGCGTATTTACTCGTCATTACCACGCAGCGCTTCAGATTGCGAAAAAGCAAAAACTTATTGCTACCCTACCAAGCAAAGCGGCGCGTTTATTCAAACACGACCCAGATGTCGTAATTAAAGAGCCGCCTTTCGACATACCACCTATTGCGCTAAAAATGGCGTGGAGTGCCCTACTTCACCATGACGCAGGTCACATTTGGTTGCGCCGCTTAATCAGCGATGTAGCTAGCGAAATGAATGCGGGCTAAACATTCACAGAATATATGGCAGAAATACAAACCATAAATTAAAAAACTATCTCTATACACACTACACTGGGTGAACAGACAAATGTATAGAGGTAGTTATGCAAGGATATATTACTAGAGGCCGACTACAGGTTGCCGAACAACTCGATAACTTTATTAATGAACAGGCACTTCCTGGCACAGGCGTAGATAAAGACACCTTTTGGCAAGGTGCACAAACCCTCTTCGAAAAATTCATTCCTCAAAATCGCGCACTATTAGAAAAGCGAGAACAGCTTCAGCGCGCTATCGACGATTATCATAAAGCTGGCAACCCAGTAAATGGAAACGAATACACCGACTTCCTAAAAAGCATTGGTTACCTTGTTGAGCAGCCATCTCAAGTGAGTGCACAAACACAAAACGTAGATGCTGAAATAGCGACAATGGCAGGCCCTCAGCTAGTCGTGCCAATCAACAACGCTCGCTATGCACTTAACGCGGTAAACGCCCGTTGGGGAAGTTTGTACGACGCACTATACGGTACTGACGTCATCAGCAATGAAGGTGGAGCAGAAGCAGGAAAAAGCTACAACCCCGTACGCGGCGCCAAAGTCGTTGCGAAAGCGAAAGACTATCTAGATAGCATGATACCACTGGCAAAAGGCAGCCACGCTGACGTTACAGAGTATAAGGTTGAATCGGGTAAGCTGGCGATCACTCTTGTCGACGGCGATGAAACCACCTTAGCAAACACAGAGCAATGGCAAGGGTACCAAGGTGACATTAGCGCACCGTCAAGCCTGTTATTTGCCCACAACGGTCTACATTTTGAAATTCAACTAGACCCGACTCACCCTATTGGCGAGAGCGATGCCGCAAACGTAAAAGACGTACTGGTTGAAGCTGCATTAACCACCATTATGGACTGCGAAGATTCCGTTGCTGCTGTTGACGCTGAAGACAAAACCTTGGTGTATAGCAACTGGCTAGGCTTAATGAAAGGCTCGCTGAGCATTGAAATGACAAAAGGTGGTAAACAGTTAGTTCGTGCTATGCATGAAGATAGAAGCTATCAGCCGTCTAAACACGCTTCACAAGACAAGCTAAAAGACGGCGAATTAGTACTTTCTGGTCGAAGCCTTATGTTTGTTAGAAACGTGGGCCACCTTATGACTAACAATGCTATGCTCTTTGACGGCGAAGAAGTGCCAGAGGGGATCATGGACGGTTTAGTCACTTCACTTATCGCAAAGCATGATCTTTTAGGTAACAGCAAATTTAAAAACAGCCGCGAGGGCAGTATTTATATTGTTAAACCTAAAATGCACGGGCCAGAAGAAGTCGCATTCTCTAACGCACTGTTTGGTGCGATCGAAACAATTATCGATGTGCCAGCCAACACCCTTAAGATGGGTATAATGGATGAAGAACGCCGCACAAGTATCAACCTTCAGGCTTGTATTGCTGAGGCCACCTCACGCGTTGTGTTTATCAACACGGGTTTCTTAGACAGAACCGGTGATGAAATTCATACCTCAATGCTTGCAGGTCCTTTCGCAGAAAAAGCCGAGCTTAAGTCGATGGCCTGGATTAAGGCTTATGAAACCGCAAATGTGGCTGTAGGCCTTCGCTGCGGCCTTTCTGGCAAAGCGCAAATTGGTAAAGGCATGTGGCCAATTCCTGATGAAATGCAAAATATGATGACCGCCAAAATAGGTCACCCCAAGGCCGGTGCTAATACTGCTTGGGTTCCCTCACCTACTGCAGCGACACTGCACGCGCTTCATTACCACGATGTAAATGTGTTTGACGTTCAAAAGTCACTAGATGAAAACTTTGATGGCCTTGCTGACATACTTACCATTCCATTGTTAGAAGACGCGTCTACGCTGACTCGCGAAAGCATTAAGCGTGAAATCGACAATAACGTTCAAGGTATTTTAGGCTACGTTGTACGCTGGGTACACCAAGGTGTAGGCTGCTCGAAGGTTCCTGACATCAACGATGTTGGCTTAATGGAAGACCGCGCGACCTTGCGCATTTCATCGCAACATATCGCTAACTGGCTAGAGCACGGCATTGTAAGTGTAGATCAGGTAAAAGAGTCTTTGGCTCGTATGGCTGTCTTGGTAGATGAGCAAAATGCGGGAGACCCTGAATATATCCCAATGACACCTGATTTAGACAGCTCAATTGGCTTCTTAGCCGCAAGTGACCTTATCTTCAAAGGTAAAGAGCAACCTAGCGGTTACACTGAACCTTTATTACACGCCCGTCGCCGCGAGATGAAAGCGAAGCTTGCGGCGAGTTAATGTCAGACGTGTATTTGTTGGTTAGAATCTTAGGTTTATAATCAAGGTCACAAAGCGCGTTAGCGACACAAATGCATATAAATATGGCTCACTCTGTTAACCCAGAAGTGAGCCTTTTTTTATGGGTCGTTCCACGTTGTTCAAACAATTGCAAAGTGTGAAGGGCCAGTTGAGCTTACAGTTAAGGACACAGAACATCATTCAATGTAGCGATATAGCAACACCTTAGACTAAAGATATCGCTCTTCTTCCTTTTCAAACTTTACTGATAGTGCGCCATTAAACTACGCTTTTACTATGAGGCACTGCGTTTCGTTTTACCGCTCATTTAAAACCTTGTTCGCAACGCCTCCCTAGTTTGGAGTATGCATATGCACATAACCTCGGCAGGAATACCGAATAACCTTTTACAGGCGAACACGACACAAATTGTGCCCATCTTTTCAGGTGGAAGAACAAGGTTGAGCGCCCATATCGGCATCATAAAAGCGCTGTACGATATGAATGTTGGCTTCGATACTTTGGTTGGCGTATCTGGAGGCTCTATTATCGCGTCACTTTATGCCAAAGGTTACACAGTGGAGCAAATGCGAGAGCTCGCACTGGTTACTGATTTCAAGCAATTCACTGAATTTTCACTCGTAAGGTTGCTTCGGGAAGGCGGTCTTTCTTCTGGCGACGTATTTCAACGATGGATTGACGAACAGTTGGAAGGCGCAGTGTTTGCCGACCTACCACTCAACCTGCATATTCTGGCTACCGACGTAAACGGCGGCGGACCAGTTTTGTTCAACAAACAAACCTCTCCAGATATGAAAGTGTCAGAAGCAGTGCGGTACTCTATGTCTATACCGCTCATCTTCTCGTTCAAACCCTTTAAAGAGCACTTGCTAGTAGACGGCGCTATATTGTCTGAAGATGCGTTGTTTGAAGATTGGCGAGGCGATGGCACGCCATCAGTGTGTTTCAGGCTACAAAGCACCGAACAAAAACGCAAAGCCATTAAAAAGAATTTACTTCAACTGCCGCAATATGTCAGCATGCTTATTCGCACGTTTATGACGGCAATTTCCAGGGAGTACGTCAATGCGAAGTATTGGCACAACACGGTCGTGGTAAATACCGGGGAGATTTCCGCGGTGGATTTTTCGCTTACACCTGAAATTAAAAACACACTTTTTGAGCTCGGTTATGCAACCACGAAAGAGTTCTTGCCCAAAAAGTGTGCGGGATTTATGAGAAGCAGTGCACTTTAACGGTTTCAGAAAGTAATTATAAGTCGCTTAGTGCTTATACTTTATAAAAGTCGCGATACCAATCGACAAACGCTTTTACGCCTGTTTCAACATCGGTAGATGGCTGGTACCCAGTATCTTCAACGAGCGACGACACATCAGCATAGGTGTCTGGCACATCGCCCGGCTGCATAGGAAGAAGTTCTTTCTTCGCCTCAACCCCCAATGCACTTTCCAGCGTTTCAATGAACTTCAGAAGATGAACTGGTGTCTGCGCACCAATATTGTATACCTTATAGGGCGCCTTACTCGTACTTGGATCTGGATTGCCGCCGTCCCAATTCTCGTTAGGTTTAGCCACATTATCCAATGAGCGAATTACGCCTTCAACGATATCATCGATATAAGTGAAGTCACGACGGTGGTTACCATAGTTGTAAACCTGTATTGTTTTACCTTCCAAAATAGCTTTAGTGAACTTGAAAAGCGCCATGTCTGGACGGCCCCAAGGCCCGTAAACAGTGAAAAAGCGCAGCCCCGTTGTAGGCAAGTTGTACAGGTGACTATAAGTATGAGCCATCAGCTCGTTTGCTTTTTTAGAAGCGGCATACAAGCTAACTTGGTGATCCACATTATGCTGCTCTGAGAAAGGCATTGTTTCATTAGCGCCATAAACTGAGCTAGATGACGCATACACCAAGTGCTCGACTTTATTATGGCGACACCCTTCAAGAATATTTACAAAACCAACAATATTTGAGTCGACGTAAGCGTTAGGATTTTCAAGAGAATATCGCACACCAGCTTGAGCAGCCAAATGCACCACTCTATCAAATTTGTGCACTTCAAAAAGCGCAGCCATTTTATCGCGCTCTTCAACACCCATTTCTACGAAAGAAAACAAATCAGCAGCAGTTGATGATTTAATTTCGTCTAGACGAGCGTGCTTTAAATTCACATCGTAATAATCGTTAATGTTGTCAATCCCGACAACTTGGTCACCACGATTGATAAGGTATTGCGATACAGCTGCACCAATGAAACCAGCTGCTCCGGTGACTAAGATTTTCATTCGATTTCCTTTTTATTCGAAGTGGTAGCGACCATAAACGGTTTTAATAACTCCACGATAAACTTTTACACTCATATGAGGTATCAGGATTTTTAAGGGCATTTTTTTAATATGGCCCCGTATCATCATAACAAAAGACGAAAATTTCGTTAAAAACGAATCTAATTTGGGATGGCGTGGAATTGCCATATTCACAACAATTAGATTGAAGAAAATAGTTTCAATTTTCGAAAGCTTTGTATCGTTACCATCAAGATTTGTTCCAAATTTTTCTTTAAAGCTGCAAAAGTTGAGCTCAACTAACCTAACCGCATAAATTGCTTCCGTACGGAATCCGAGAGCTGTTGCGAATGATAAGAATTTTTCTAAATGTTCTTTATCATTCAGTGAGCAGAACAAGCATTTTAAATCCCAGAGATCTCTGAAAGGTTTTTCGTAATCCTCGTTAAAGAAAAAGTGAATGATGCAGTGTAACAATCGCCACTCTAAAGAGAGAGTTTGGCGTACACCGTCTACTCTTGCACTTTCTGCAAGTACACTTTCTATGGGTATCGATTTACCAGTGATCGGAGGAATGAGAGTGTGGTGGATATCTAATGTCGTACCTGAGGTTATGTGCCTGAAAGGAGGTAGTTCGTGTGACCATTTTCGATAATATTGCTCATCGTAATTATCTAACCTCTTTTCTCTCCATCCGTTACTTTTAAGAATACTCTCAACTTCATGAAGACATTTTTTATCGACCAAAATGTCTATATCTGACATCAATCTACCATGTGAGTTCTCGTCACTTGCGAGGATGTACGCTGCACCTTTTAAGAATATGGGGTTCACTTCTGCGTTAGATAAGAGCTTTTTCAAGCTATAGCTCTCATTCCGGACTTGCTGTGCTTGCCTTTGAGCATATATAGAAGACGAATCAAGGTGCTTTAGCGCAAAGTGCGAGCGGAGCGCAATATTATTTACAGACAAAATGTTGGCTAGAGTAGCTGTCATATCATTGAAGCGGAGCACTCTTAAAATGTCCTGCCATTTGTCATCATCGATGTCTAGCGCAAGTCGAGGACTTTCGAAAAGGTTAATAATTTCTTGAGGAGTAATATTGAGCTTCATCTAATTATCTTATGTAGGGTAGACTCAATATCGTCAAAATCAGAATAGGTTATTGCATACGCTTCGGCATCACTCGCAATAGTACATAATTTCTTGAACGCGATATCTCCCAAAATACTATAGTTGAAACTATTTCTGATCAAAATCGATAAGGCTTGCGTCATGTTAAGACTAAGGATTTCAACTTCTGAATCTTTTCTGTATTTTGGCGTAACAACACCAGCAATCTTTGCTGGCTGTAAAGAGTTAAAATGTAGTCTATTCATCGTTTTGACGTGCGCTATATCTCCTTTTTGTGTCCCTTTAGTAACACAAGAAAACATCGCATTTGGAAAAGCCGAGCGGATAATATCAATAGAGTTATTTTTTAATGATGCAGGCCTAAAGAGCGGCGAAACAAAGCCACTAGCTATATCGATAACTGCAAATTCATCTGAGAACAAATTCCAAGACTTTAATCCTAAATAGGCCGAAAGTGTGCTTTTTCCCGAGCCTTGGGAAGCAGGGAAAATAATAGCTTTTCCATTCTTCTCTACAACGGACGCATGAATCAAAATTTTACTGTGATCATAGCTTCCGATACACCAATTCATTGCCCATTCAACGGATGGCAGGCACTTGTCATAAGCGACTGGATTAAAAATTCGCTGCCCATCTAGCATAAAGATTTTCTGACGTCGAAAAAACCTTCTTATAAAACTGCTAGTTTCTAAATCAATAGTAAAGTCTATGCTCTCATTAACTTCCGAACGATGTTCACTTTCATAGAGCTTGTACAGCTCTCTCTTTACATAATTAGGCAAGTTAAAAAATTGAAAGTTAAAGTCACCGATATTAACTATCAAGAAGTTGCCTCTTTAAATATCCATTTGATGACAATGCTTCGAGAATTACACTTACTGTGTCATCTTTCGAAGAGCGCTGAAAACTCTTCACCCAATCAACTTGGCCTTCCAAGAAGACTAAACATGAAAGATTAGGGTGAGTAAAAAAGCTTGTTTCGCCTGTTGTTAATTCAAAAAAAGCGATGCCAGAAAAATCTGGCATCGCGTAATGAATATATTGCTCTTTTAACATTTATCGCAATTTAGCGATTAACAGTTTAACGAAGTTATGCCAACCGGTATTTTCGATGTGTCACCTGAAGCAATACCTGATGAAGAATCTGACCAATATTGATTACCGATTTCAGTGGACAACGCGCTATCAAGAGGTTTCGACCAGCGAGGTGACGACATTTTATTTTCCAAACCATGTTCTACACACATCGAGCCCCAGAAATCTTCCACAAGAAGCTCTGCTGAAGAGTTTAATATTTTGTCCCAATCGGCTAGTCCGAAATAGATGTTCAGATACATCGCAGCCAAATCCATTTTACTATCACCCGTGTCATCTTTGTCAAAGACTTCAGCAATATTAAAACTAATTTGTTCCACCGTAGAGCCATCTCCAAATGTCACTTGGGTGGTTGATAAGAAATGTGCCATACCTTTGACATAACTATTTAGAGTAGAGCTCGAATGGTGTGAGCCAAAGATTTTTTTAATTTTCTTTTTTGCTTTCCAATGACTACTACAAGCAGATGATTTTGTTAATTTTTTCCAGGTACCAGGGGACCAGCCGCCGGTAATCTCAGGAACGGAACAAGTAACATTTATGACTTTCGAGCCACCAGATATACCAGAAGCGTTACAGGCCCCCCAAACTGAAGTAGATGGAAGAACAGTGATACCCGCGACCGCTCCTGTGGTCTTAATAAATTTGCGTCGACTATTGTTAGCTTGATTGTTCACAAATTACTCCAAAAATTCAGTGACTTCTGCTTATTTCATTACAGGAAAGCAAGAATCGCTCCATAAAAAAAGCACTTATTATTTAGCTGGTTACATCCGCACTGTGTCATTATTGTTAAAAAAGCTGACACAAGTTTACTCTGTACACTTTTACAAAACTAACACGCAAATCATAATACATTTGCTTTCAGCAAAGCTATACTTACTCTACATAATTATAATCTTACAGGTTCATCAGTGCTAATTGAAGAGTTAAAAAGTCTTGTTAAAGAAAATGCCGACGTACTTCCTTACTCAGAATCAAATACTTCGGGAACTGAAGGCTTCAAGAGGGATGTGGCTTGTATAGTCCGGCCCATCACATTGGGTGTTATTCAAGAACTCATCAAGTTTGCAGGCAGCGTAGTTAATACTCCGAACCAGTTTTCATTGTACCCGATTAGTTCTGGGAAAAACTGGGGTTATGGCTCTCTATGCCGAGTACAGTTGAAGAAAAAGTGGTGCTTCTAGACCTTTGTGCACTAAACGACATTACTTATTTCGACGAAGAGAATGGTGTCATTTCTATTCAGCCTGGCGTTACTCAAAGCGCTCTATTTGAATACTTGTCCTCCAAACAAACTTCATACATGGTTCCGGTTACGGGCGCTGGTCCAACGACAAGTATTTTAAGTAACGCTCTCGAGCGTGGCTATGGTATTACGCCGATCGCTGACCACTTCACCTCAGTGATGTCGATAAAAGGATTTTTGGCAGATGGAAGCTTCTACCAGTCCTCTCTCCAATGCATGAGCGATATGGCCAATGGTGATAATAGTGAATGTTATGTAGATAAAACATTTAAATGGAAACACGGCCCTTATCTCGACGGAATTTTCACTCAATCTGGAAACATGATTGTAACCGAAATAACCCTTTCATTAGCTCGTGTAAAACCTGCGTTTGACTCTTTTTATATGCGCTTTTTCGATAAAGAAAGTTTCAATAACGCTTATGCGGTTGTGAAAGAAATTTTCCACAATTTAGAAGGCGTTGTAGGGTCAATAAATTTGATGGATAAAAGGCGTGTCGCCGCGATGGTCGCAGACAACCCCCAAGGCTGTGGTAACCATAAAGTAATGACAGATGAACAAGTAGACGCAATTTCTAAATATTACGATGTACCTGAATGGACATTAGTAGGAACGGTCTACGGCACACATTCGGTAGCAAAGGCTGCAAAAAGTGATATCAAAAAAATTGCAAAAGAAAAAGCCGATCAAGTTCTGTTCTCTAGCGACCTATTGGTTAGATTAGGTCAAGTTGTTACTAAAAGGCTTAGCCTTCCGATATTAGATAGTGCAAGAGAGCAACTTGAAAAGCTCTCTGCGGGAATGGAGGTAATGCAAGGCAAGCCCAGTCAGGTTGCTTTACCTCTAGCTTATTGGCGCAACCCTAGAGTTCGACCAGATAAGTCACGATTGATGAACCCCGCAAAAGACGGTTGTGGTCTGCTTTGGTACGCCCCTCTCGTACCAGCTAAAGTAAGCTCAATGAAAGCTTTTATTGAAATGGTTCGAAGTATTACCCCCAAATATAATATTGAACCCATGATAACCTTTACAAACCTTAGTGGGATTACGACTGACAGCACTATCCCAATTGTGTTTGATTTAGAAAATCCGCAAGCAGTAGAAGATGCACACGCATGCTTACAGGCATTGTTTGATGAGGGCTTGAAACAGGGGTTCATCCCTTACCGATTAAACATTCAACAGCAATTAGAACTAAATGCTAACAGTACGTTTTGGAAAACGGCCGGGAAAATCGCTCACGCATTAGATCCTGCTGGCATTATAAGTCCAGACAGATACAACCCTTATAAACCCTAATACTTTACGTCATTTTTATTAAGTATTGCCATAACGTGTTTAACTGGGATTGCGTAACTAATTCCACTTGGAGATGAAAGAGCTGCTTCTTTGCCCTGGCTTACAAAGACTTTATTAATCACACCCACCAAATGCCCTGTCTCTATATTATAAACAGGGCTACCTGAATTACCTGGAAATGCTGTGGCGTCGAGTTGATATACGAGTTCAGGCTTTTTTAGTCTCTTGAGCATTGAGACTGTCAACTGATCTGCATTCCTCGCAGGTATCGCATCAGGCGTAATAGCTGATATTAGTCCTTTGTGCGTAGCAGGATAAAGTCCAATTGCAGCACCTAATGGAAACCCAGTAAAAGCAATTTCATTGCCTGGCTTCAATAAAGTTTCGCTTCCCATTTTTAATGGCTTTAGTTCATTACTGATTTTCAATAGCGCTAAATCATGAACAGGATCGATATCGACAATTTCTGCTTTTTGAGCAGTGACGTTTCGACCTTCACCGTGAATAGCAACATAGTGTTGCACAATTTGGGGATCTAGAATTTTTGAAACCACATGATAATTGGTTATGACCCATTTACCGTTGCCAACTACAAAGCCAGTACCAAGAACTTGATTACCATCACTTTCCAGTGGTGTATACAAACCGATAGCAACGACAGAATCCGTTGTCTCAGACACTATATCAACAAACGAATAACTTGCATTTGCACTTAAAAAAGGTGAAAAAAATAGAGATGTAAAAACCAGTAATACGTTGGAATAGTGCGATAAATAGGACATGATTGACGAATCTCTTTTTTTACAAGGTAGCAACATGGAATTGTTAAAGCATATAGTGCTTTTCTTTATATCTCCATTAAACTTAGCTATTTCATTCTTCGCAATTGGAATGCTTCTATCACGAAGAAAACCATACTTCGGCAAGACTTTTAAATTAATGTCACTCGCTACCTTTTTCCTTTTCTCTCAACCATATGTGAGTGACTTACTTCTCTACCCTCTAGAGCACAAGCATCACTACCCGAACACACAATCCGACGGAGACAAACCAGACTATATTTTAGTTCTTGCATGTTACTATAGCACTTTTGGAAACGTCCCTGATACGAGTAGATGGACTGAATGCTCATTGCAGCGAAACATAGAGGCTTTAAAGCTTCATAGAAAGTCAGGTGCTCCAATTTTAATTACCGGAGGCAACTTTCTTCACGATTCAAACGTTAATTATTCTGAAAAAGCCAGAGAGTTTTTCGAGGAATTGGGCGTTAGTAAAGATAAGATAATTATCACCAAGTTAGGCACTGATACGGAAGAAGAGGTTTTGTCGGCCCTTCCCTATATCGCTGGCGCAAAAACTTGGGTAGTCTCGTCAGCAACACATATTTATCGTTTAGAAAACTTGTTTAGCTTTTACAATTGTGTCGGTGAATTTTTTCCAGTCAACCACCATTCTAAAGGACTTCTAACCCCATACCTTGCATTTCCTTCCGCCTCAGCGCTATCAAAAAGCGAACTCGCTTTTTATGAATACCTAGCTCTCATGAAGCAAAAACTAATTTCTAATACAGTGAATTAGTATTACGTATAAAGTCTATGTAATTTAATGTTAAAACTCTGCTAGACTGAATAAAAAGTATCGGATATCGCTTCATCTATGGTTAAAAGTAAAAAACAAACCCTGCTCGAGAAGTTAGGGACTATAGTTGGTGAGAAAAGTAAAATTGGAAAGCTGATTTCAGGGTATAGGAAGCTGGAAGAGGCTAACTACATTTCAAGTCATTTTTCGGCATATTTGGCGCCTGTTGTTGCGAGTTCTAAAGAGTTGAAAAATGATGTTTTTACGATAAGACATGAAGTGTATTGTGAAGAACTTGGATTTGAGCCAATAAAAGAGAGTGGTTTAGAGTTTGATGAATTCGACAGCTTTTCACTTCACTGCTTAATACAGCACCATAAAAGTAAGCATTTTGCGGGCACTGTAAGAATGGTGAGGCCCATGGAGCCCGATGAACAACTTCCAATAGAAAAGTATTGCCTAAACTCCATCACGCGAAAAGATTTAGACCCCTCTCAGTTTGACCGCAAAGATATTTGTGAAATATCGCGATTAGCTGTTCCTAAAGAGTTTCGTCGACGTGTAATGGATAAATTCGCAGGGGCTGGAGTGGCAGTTATCAACGAGCACACATACTCTGAAAAAGAAGTTCGCTGCTTTCCTTTTATTGCAGTTGGGCTTTACCTCGCTGCTGCAGCGCTCGCAATCGAAGAAGATATCAAACACGCTTATGTAATGATGGAGCCGCGTCTAGCGCGAAGTATGAAGTTCATTGGTATTAAGTTCGAACAAATTGGCCCAGTAGTCGAATATCACGGTAAACGCGCACCTTATTATATCAATCAAAACTTGCTTAGAAAGAGCCTTCGCCCTGGCTTTGCAAAGATGCTTGCAGATATATTGAATTCAATAGAAAAGCAAGATTTTTGATTTGTGGGGGTGCCCACTTTCCATAAATTGAGACAAACTTAATTGGAGTTTTCTGCGATGATTAATGCAGGAGACAACTTTGAAAAAATCACGCTACCAGCAGTGCTGACCCACCATAGTTGAGAATCCAAATACGGTGATATAGAAGAGTCTGGCTTCAAACGATTGAACAAGCTTTAAGCAGAAAATGCCAGATTTATTGAATCTGAGGCGCAGAGCTAAACAAGCACTACCCAAACGAATAGCCAAGTCGTATACGTGTTAAAGCAGTTAAGGGCTGAACATGGACTGCCAACTCAGCTGCGTATGGACAGCCACATCTAAGCTTTGGAATGAAAACACCTAATTAAGTGCATAACGAAAAAAGCCAGTGAGCTGAGTCACTGGCTTTTGAAAAACCGTCAACATATTTTCGGACGGGACAGCTATGTCTGCTATTACTTGCGACGGCGAAGGAAACCCATACCTACAAGCGCTAGACCAAAAACACCTAACGTTGCAGGCGCTGGTACAACATTAGTGCTCAAATTACCTGCGTTACCTTGCGCAATTGTAATAATGTCACCGTTAACCGCTTGGAAAGTTGAAGATAGGCTGAACGCGACAGCATCAAAGAAATCAGTTAAGCCTTCTTGAGTTACCTTGTTACTAACAATATTGCCGTTTGCAATACCTTCACCTGGTGCTGGGTCCGCAATGTCTATACCAGCAACCAATTCACCATCTAAGAGACCACCGTAACTTAGGTTTTGCACAGTAATTTCTGGAGAATATTCAAGTTCGCTAAACGAGCCAGACATGAAAAGTGTGTCGTTAATTTCATCAATAAAACCCGCTGCACCAGCAGTTAGGCTCATACGGTCTGTAGATGCAAAGTCGCCAGGAAGAGAGCCTGAATACGCATCAATGATGTAAAGATCAAAAAACGAACCATCTGGGTCCAATGTCAAAGACTGCTGAGGTTGACCTGTGAAAGGGTTTAAGATTGTAGTTTCAATAACCGACAAGCCGCCAAAGTTAAATGCCAGTGTACAAGATGGGCATAAAAACTCGCCTGCACTTCCTGAACTTAGCGTACCGAAACCCGTAAGTTGAAGACCAACAAAATCAGTGAAATCACCAGTATATGCTGTTCCCAAATTAACCAAATTACCCGATTGGTCTTGGAAATACTGTAGGAAGTTAAGGGTAGTAACTACGTTACCTGTACCGTTAACTGCACTTGGCTCTACTGGCTCTGGAACCGAAACACCACCTGGAAGTAGAATTGGATCGGCCGCTGCTGTAAATGACATTGCTAACGTTGCTGCTACTGCTAATTTCTTAAACATGATGTTCTCCATTGTTTAACCGCTTTTCGGTTTCCCTTGTACTTGCTAGTTACGTGCCAATTTTTAAGACATTGATTTAATGTACTTTTTTCTCATGGAGAAATTTACCACTGTAATCTTGTAAAAAAACCAGACACTTAATTAAGTAGGCTTAACAACGAAGACTTCCTATCCGTAAGATCTTTATCAACAGTCTTAGTCTGCTCAAGAATTTTTCGAGCCTCCTCAATTTTGTTGAGTCTGATCTTTGCCTCGGCCAGATTTAAAAGTGAACCCGCAAAGACTCTAGCCCCCATTTCAAGCCCTTTCTCAAAAGTACTCTCTAACTTTTTATATTGATGAGTCGCAAGGTATATACTGCTGGCGGTCGACAGCACATTTCCATTTTTGTATCCATTTTCTAACTTTAGAGCATCTTGGATATATTTTTCTGCCATCTCAAAACTCTCTGCCTCAAAATATAACCAGGCTAAATTGTTAAAAACGACAACATCTTTTACACCGCTATCTATAAGTGCCTTATATTGGTTTATAGCTTCGGTAGCGTTCACTGAAAGTAAGGCATCAGCATAGTAACGCTTTAGGATAGAATCTGATGGGGTCAACTCTAGTGAGGATTTGAGGTAGTCTAATGCCTCGCTTTCTTTTCCCATAGCTTTTAATGCCGCCAACCTGTTGCTAAGCAATTTTGCACTGGGCGCTAACTGATAAGCTTTTTCAAATAACTCCAAGGCTTTGGCAAAATTATCATTCTGAAGTTCTAGACGAGCCATTGAATTCCAATAGCCTGATGAGGATACGAAATCCTGTTCATTAATGCCACTTAGAAGGACTTTTGCATTGGTCGAATTGCCTACTGCCAATTCAAAATGAGAACGAAGCAATTTTGCATCAGCACTATTGGCAAATTTTTGATGTGCTTTTCTCGAGACAGTCAACGCTGAACCGATATTCTTTTCCAGCTCAAGAATATTGCATAATTGGACATACGCCTCTAATGGCGCATCAAACGAATTGATCCAATCATTTAAATCATTTTTGGCCTGACTAAAATCACCGACCCTAAGATTGATACTTGAGCGTGATAGGTAGAAAAAGTCATCTTTATTTTCTTTCGTTATACGATTAAGCTCTTTCAACGCTGCTCTGTAATCACCTTTATCAATTAAAGACGATAAGTAAAGTTTCCAGCCACTCTCTGCAGGTTTGTTTTCATATAACCTTGAAAAGTACTGAATGTTGCTGTCCGTATCACCGATTTCGCGGTTTAAAACATATAGAATAGGCTCAAACTCAGATTGTTCATTGAATGACTCTATAAAGTTTTTCACCTCATTTCTCGCATTCTCATATTCATTTTTCTGAAGGTGAAAGGCGACAGATAGAACTACTGGAACTCTATGGTCAGATTTGATGGTTCTCAAAAGTTTTGCCGCTTCTAGTGATTCATCGAACTTTCCTTGTTTAAATAGCGATTGCGCTAAAACTGAAAGCAAAGCCGTGTTGTTCGGTTCGCTTTTTAACCCCTCTTTAGCGACCTCCTCTGCTTGCTCAAGCTCGTTACTTCTGAAGTGAGCGAAAGCTAAAAGATATGTAGCATCGGCTGGTTGATTGTTGAGCCGAAGATTTTCCGTAAGTTGAGATTTAACAATTTCTTCGTTTCCGAATTTTAGATTCCAATAAGCGCTTTCAGCACTGGTAAGATCTTCGCTTTCATTGACTTTACTAAGAATACTCTCTTTAAGTTCAGCCATTAAACCGCTGTAACTGGCGCCTGAGAAAGTTTCAGCAAGAGCTTTCTTTTCATCAAATGAGAACTTTTCTACATCATAGTCCCCGAGGTCAATATCGTAACCAAGCTTAGCTCTTGTAAGCATTTCTATTTGTTGAATTTGCCCAGTCTTTCTATAGGAGTTAGGTAACTTTTCTAGGGCACGAAAAGCCGCTTCAAACGCCCCCTCTTTAAAAGAGGCAACGGCATATACATAATTCAATCGGCTTGACTCAAGACGCTCTTTAATTGCTGCTTCAGCATGTTTCTTTGCACTACTGTAATCCGCTTTAGCTAGTGCAACTTCTGCGTCCAATAAAGAAATTACGGGGTGACTATTAACCTTAGTTTTTAGATTTGTGAGTTCTTTCGCTGCATGTTCTATTTCATTTGAAAGGACGAGACTATTTATTAAATAAACTTCAACCTTAAAAGTTGAAGGTTTTACATATAGATATGACTCAAAATTTTTTGAGGCTTCTTGAAAATCACGCTTTAAAAAGGCTAACCTCCCCTTTAAAAGCAGGGCGCTAGGCTGAAGTGAGTCTTGGTTTAATTTATTGATAAGGGCGTATGCATCTTCATATTTACCTTTCGAGGCCAGTCGATAAGACTCAAATGTAGTCACTAAATCAACGTCAGTTACCTTGTTTTTAACCATTGTGTTTGCGTTTACAGACTCGCCTAACTCAATGTAACTCAACGCAATGTTTAAGGCAGTTTTTTCATCAACTTTATCTACAAGTGTTTCATGCAAATCTACTAATAGTATAACCCCTTCGAAATCAAATTGGCTGAATAAGCTATTTATCATGCCCTCTAACGCTTTACCACTTTCAGGGTCAAGCTCTACTGCTTTTGAATATTCTTTTTCTGCTGTGGCATAATCACCAAGAATCATATATAGGTCAGCAACTTTGCGACGCAAATCGCTATCACTCGGCTGCATTGATATCGCACTTTTATACTCTAAAACTGCTTCTCTAAAGTCACCCTTTGCAGTTAAGGTTTCTGCTTCGGTAATGATTTCTTCAACAGCTTTTGGCGAACAAGCTAAAAGACCGGTTATGGTTATCGCTAAAAAGCACTTCCTACGAATATCTCTGCGCATGCCTACTGTCCTCAATCCTGAATTTTTTTGTTTGAATATGAAACATATTAACCATTCCCAGACTAAATTAATATACAATCCAGTGCTTGTTGTTAAGGAAGTCTAGGACAAAGGTAGGTTCTTACGATTACCAGTCCGCGAATTAACTATTTCGGAGTCTTAAATTGGAAACTACTAGTATCTTTAGTCCTTCGTCTGTTGATTGCCTAGTAGAAAAAGTGTCTAACATTTTCAATGAATCTGACCCTAGTAGCTTTTTTCTTGGTAAACAATGGATAACTTCTTGGCTTAGTGTTCTGGATGAACTTCCTGATATTTACATTTTCAAAAATGACGATGAAATTATTGGATTTGCCCTTCTTTCCAGAAAAAAAGCGCTAACGTTTCCACCGCTGTATGAAGGCTTTTTAAATCAAAAAGGTCAATCCCATTTTGACCAAGTATGGATCGAATATAATGGGATAATATGCAGGAAGGAAAAGACCTACGAATGCATTTCTGCACTGTTGACAGCTTTTTTCAAAAATAAGCGTAATCAACGCTTAACTGTTTCGATGACTACAGATTTCGAGTGTTGGCAAAATGCGATTTCAGAAGCAGGCTATACTTCTGAGAATACTGAAGTTTTAGGCTACAAATCTGATTTAACACTCTGGCAAAATGAGCTCGAAAAGTTTGAGTTTATTTCAAAGAACACTCATTCTCAATTAAAGCGTTCTATCAACACCATAGAGAAAAATTTAGGGAAAATTTCTTTTGCTTTTGCTTCAAAAGATAATATTTTGAATTACTTTTTCGAACTGGGGGCGCTTCACAAAAAACGTTGGAATGACTCTGAAGAGGGAAGCGGATTTGATAACCAGTTTTTTGTTCAACATCATGTAAACTTTTTGACAAGAAATAGCCAGAACATTGATCTTGTAAAAGTAAGCGCAGGCAAAGAAACTCTGGGCTATGTTTATAATATAAAGTTTGAGAAGACGGTATACTTCTACTGTTCAGGCCTTAACTATGACATCACTCATAAACACATTAAGCCAGGGTATACAATCCATCACGAATTAATGAAACACTATCGAAAATTGGGCTATCTCTGGTATGACTTTTTAGGAGGTTACGCACGCTATAAGGATAGTTTGAGTAGCGCCAAGTATCAGTTCAAAACACTTACCATTTATCGCTCTAGCAGGCAGTTAAAACTGACTAGAATTGCGAAAAAACTTATATCTTTTTTAACACTTTAGCAGGGTTCCCACCTACTATAACCCCCGCAGGCACATCATCAATAACTACAGAACCTGCTGCTACCACACTTCCTCTGCCAATATTGGCCATAACCAGTGCACCGTTGCCCAACCAACAGTTCTCTCCTACAGAGACTTTGGTAAAAACGCCGCCCTGATCTTTTATCGGCTTTTCTGGGTCAGAAAAATTATGTTGTCCTTTGCCACTCATAATGTGCACACCGCTTCCCAACAAAGTATTTTTCCCAATTGCGCATTTACCAATGTTACATTGCGGCCCTATGTACACCCCCTCGTCAATCTCAGTATCTTGTTGTGAAAACAACGTGGCAAAACCGATGAGAACGTTTGGCGCACACGAGGTCATGACAAACCGATAAAAGCCCGAACGTAAATAACACCCTAGTTTACCGGGTATAAGCGATAGCAGCTGGCTAAAAGAGGAAAGCAGCGAGTCTTTGTTTACCACAATAGACAGCATTAAATACATAAGCGTGAAAGGAAACATTACAAGTGCACAAAGGGCAAAAAAACTCTTCTTAATTATTGATTTCATATTCGTGCCATTGCCACTTTCAACGGGCTCAGTTGTTGTTCCCAGCTATATTCGCTAACTATTGCTTGATAGCTACGTTGTGCTTTATGTTGTGATAGCTCTAAGTTCTCAATACTTTCCACGCATGCAGCTACAAAGCTGTCTACATCATTTACTATCCACATGTTGTCAGCATTGGCAAACGAGATCCCTTCAGCTCCCATAGACGTGGTTATTATCGGTAGTTTACATGCTGCCGCTTGAAGGACTTTGTTCTGCACGCCCCTTGCCAACCTAAATGGCGCAACAAACGCATGAGCTTGGTGAAAATAAGGCAATATATCATCGACAAAGCCCGTGACATCTATACCATCGCGGCCTGACAACGCTTTTATTTCTTCAACAGGGTTCATACCACCGACAGTAAACTTTGCATTGGGCGCTTTTTCACGAATGAGTGGCCAGCAATTTTTAACAAACCAAAGTACCGCGTCTACATTAGGTTTGTAGTCCATCACGCCCGTGAACAAGAAATGCGGCGCAGTGCTTATTGTCGCCGCGCAAGGCTGTGCTTTCGCTGGATAAAACGCATCGAAGTCTAATCCGTTTCCAAGCACGGTTATCGCTTTCGATGCGTCTACTGAAGAATTAAATAGCTGCGCCTCTTCCCTTGCAATCAAAAAGCACTCATCAAACCGTTGGTTTGTTTTAGCCTCAAGCTTTTTTATACCCTTGCTTTCACGCCGGTATACGCAGCGCATTAAGAAGGAAGAAGAATCTGCGTATTGCGCCCACTTGTCTGAATCAACGTCCATGAAGTCCATAAACAAGCGACAATGGGTAGTGTTGTAATAAGGCGAGTTGAAGATGTAATAGCTTAAACTCGACGCGGTCAACAGCAGCGCATCCTTACCCTCTTTCAGTTTTTCATCAATAACATGTTGAAGTGCTTTTGAGTAAAACGCCCCAACACTTATGGGCAAACCTTGCAGTAAGGCCGAAGCATAACGCGTGAATTTACTACCTAACTGATAAGAGTTAACCGAAATTCCAAGATGCTTGGCTAACGCTTCGGCATTTTTCTTATCTTCTGCTGTTTCTATGAGAGAAAAAACTTCGACTTCGTACCCTAAGCGATTTAGAAATTCAATTTGATGATATGTTCTAAGTTTTTCGCCCTTATTTGGGGGATACGGTACTCGTTGCGACAACACGCAAACTTTCGACATCAGCGCCTTCCAAGCTATATTTAGTGTTTTTATTTGTCCTGTAGTCATACTACTTCGAAGCAAATATAAGGTCAAAGTAACAAATTAGTGATGAAGGCTACACAAGTGGCAATTCCATTGGCATACTAGAGTCATTATGCATATGTTCATCGAGAACATTGCTCACGGAAGAAATAAAGAAAGCAGTAATGACACAAACGGTTGGAACTATCCAGGTTGCCTCTTTAGCCAAAGAGACGTGCGGACATTTTAAAACAGGGTTGCCCTGCCCTAAGGGAATGTGGCCCGCCGTCACTCAATTTCGGCTTGCCGCAAACGGAATACTTCTAACTGATGCTTTTATCAAAACCTCGCAGCTATGGCCAGATGGTTCAATAAAGTGGTTGTTATGTGAAGGTTTGATTGATTTACAGCGCCATTCGGTAAGCGATGAAATAGTTCTGACGCTAGAAGTGGTGGAGAGCGACTCACCATCGATCAAGCTTATCTCACCTGTAAACAATAACGATGAGGCGCTTTCACTGTCTCTGGGCAGTGGCAAAACATTCACAATTAACAAAGCCAAGCCTTTTCAGTTTGTAACCGACAAGCACTTATCCAGCTCTTTCGATATTGTTGATATTACTCCTCAATCGATAACACCCATTGCGTTCTCTTATGCTCTTCATTGCAACAACAACGAATACAGCGCAATAACCGTTGAACAAAAATACGAGATTAGTCTTGGCAGCGATAAAAAGCTGATTGTTGAAGCAGAAGCGTCAATCTTCCTTAGTACCGGAACGGTTTGTGCTCACTTAACAATGCGAAATCCAAGCGCTGCGTTGCACCCTAATGGTAAGTGGGACTTGGGAGATCCAAACAGTCTTTATTTAAAAGAATGCTGTATCTCGTTCAAAGGTAGATCGCTAGAGCCTACGCTGAAGCTAGATTCTGATGTTTTTAGTTCATCTGAACATGAAGAGCTGACACTTCATCAGGCTTCCAGTGGTTTTGAAAACTGGCAAAGCCCTGTTCATGTAAATAAAGACAACGTTAATTCGCTTGCGTTTCGCGGTTTTAGGCTCTACGAACCAGAACAAATATTACTTTCAGGTGACCAAGCTCAGCCGCAAATTACCATCTCAGACAGCAGTAGCACTTTTAGAATTCATGTTTATAAGTTTTGGCAAAATTTTCCTTCTTCAGCACATTTAACAGCAGACAGTTTAAGCGTTAGCTTGTTAGGTTCAAGGCATAGTGAATGTACTGAACTTCAGCCTGGTGAACAAAAAACACGATGCATCTCAATCGCACCTTTTGACATACAATCACTGCAAGTAGTCATTGATAGCGCTTGGTTAAACAACGCATCTGTTTTGCCTTTTCTCCCTTCTAAATCATGCAAGTTTGACTCTCTTATAAAAAGTGGCATTGAAGGTCCGTCTTCTTTTTATGAAAAGCGGCTCGATATCGACGAATTTGGCTGGCGACATTTTGGTGAGCTGTATGCGGATCACGAAAAGGCACTCGCACCTGACGAGCCCTTTTTCGTGTCACATTACAACAATCAATACGACCCTATATTTGGAATGCTGATGCAGTGGTTATTAAGCGGCGATCCTCGTTGGTTTGAACTAGCCGATGATCTTGCCAAGCACGTTGCAGATATTGATGTTTATCACACCAGTGACGATAAGCCCGAGTATAGCGGCGGACTGTTTTGGCATACCGACCATTATGTTCAGGCATATACCGCTTCTCATAGAACGTACTCTAAACATCAGCCGTCTGGTGTTTACGATGATCATGCTGGAGGCGGCGGTCCGGGTGGGCAACATTGTTATACCAATGGTCTCACTTTGCATCATTTGCTTACTGGCTACACACCGTCTCGAGACGCCGCATTATCCATAACGCAATGGGTAACCAATTATTATGAAGGCGACGGTACGTTTGTAGGCGCCCTGCTTGCGTTTAAAAATAGCGATATTCCTGGTGTTAAAAATGTAAAAACAGGAAAATATCCTCTAGACAGAGGTACGGGTAACTACCTGCAAGCAAGGCTAGATAGATACGAACTACAAGGTTGTGATAGTGACATTGAAGCAGCGTCCTATATTATAGCGAATACGGTCTCCCCCACCGATGACTTCGACCAATTGCAATTGGATAATGTCGAAGCAACGTGGTTTTATACTGTATTCCTACAAGCAGTTTGCCGATTTATATCACTTAAAGAACAGCGCTGTGAATATGACTCGAGCTATCAATACGCAGTAGACTCACTTACTCACTATGCCAATTGGATGGCTGTGAACGAATATGCTTATCTGGACAAGCCTGACATTCTTGAGTTTCCGAATCAAACGTGGAGTGGGCAAGACCTAAGAAAACTATGCGTACTGCATTTTGCATCTAACTATTTAACTGAAGCCCAACGTACACTTGCTGAGCAAAAAGCCGAGCAACTAGCAGATACAATTTTTCAACGCCTTAGTACGAGTACAGAAACGAGTACCACGCGCGTACTTTGTTTAATGATGCAAAACGGTCATTACTCCGGTTTTAAGCAGGCTGCCCGCCCTCTTTCATCGACTTCTACACAAAAAGGTCAGGCATTAACAGAAAAATCCAATCCATTGAGTTTTCTTTTGTCCAACCTTATCGATTTATCTCCGTCAAGAGAGAGAAAACAGCTAGTGAAACGTTTTCCACAACTTCAAAAATGGTTAGGTAAACCATGAGTATTAATACGTCTTTTATCATTCCTCATAAGGGGCGTGAAGACATGCTCATTGAAACACTAACAAGTATTGCGGGCCTAACAACACCTAAAGAACAATACGAAGTTGTTTTGGTAAGTCAGAATAAAGAAATTTCAAATACGCTCAGCGCATTTATCGAAACAGTAAATTTGCGAGTTGTATATAACGACGAAAATAACACGATTTCACATTCTAGGAATCTGGGCGCCGGCTTGGCGACAGGTGAATACTTGGCATTTTTAGACGCAGATGTTGCACTTGCTTCGAATTGGCTAGACGTGATGATTGATACTCTCAAAACACGAGACAATACGGCTCTAGTCAGCGCCATGCAGGTAAACAGCCCTAACGCGCCGCCTTTAGAGATAATAAGAACGGCGTTAAGCAATGCTGAACTTGATGTGCCTGTCAGTTTTCTACCTGGCCGCAACTTATTTCTTTTAAAGGAAACATTTGAAGCGGCAGGTAAGTTTCCTGAACACCTTCTTACTTGTGAAGATTATTTCTTTACCGATAAGGTTAGTAAATTAGGTGAGTTGTTTTATACCTCACAAACCCAGTATATTCACATTGGCGAAGACAAAGCTTACGCACCGATGTATAAAAAAGAAATATGGCGAGGCCAGTCCAATATTGCATCTTTAAAAGGAAGGCGCATTCCGCTGAGAGAATGGCCAAGTTTTGTTGTTCCTTTTGCATTTACAGGTGGTCTTTTACTGGCTTTTCTCGCGATAATATTCTCGCAACCTATTGTCGCTATGGTTATGTTAGTAGGCGCTTTACTGCCTTTTACAGCGTATACGTGGCGACTAAAAAGGCTTGTTAAGCAGCAAGTAACTTGGTGGCATTGTTCACTTTTTTATCTGCTTTATTTTCCGGCTAGAGCACTTGGAACATTAATAGGAGTACGCGGCGCTGTTAGTACCAGCTCGCATAAATAACAATGAAAGTTTTACAGTTTATTTGTTCAACCGGTTTTTACGGTGCAGAAAGATGGGTTTTAGCTTTATCAAAGCATTTGCCAGATAGTGTTTCGAGTGAGCTTGTTGTTACCTTAGAGCCGGGTACAGAAGAGCTAGAGCTAGTAAAACAGTTCAAAGCGATAGGAAAAACTCACCACATTCCTATGCAGGGTCGTTTTGACCTGCGTGCCGTTTCGAAATTGGCGGATTTAATTCAGGAACAAGATATCGATATTATCCATACTCACGGCTATAAGTCAGATATTTTGGGCGTAATGGCGGCTAGAAAAGCAGGTATTCCATGTGTTGTAACACCCCACGGCTTTGAAAATGCTGCCGACTTGAAACTCCGTCTCTTTATTTGGTTAGGATGTCAGTCGATGCGCTTTGCCGACAAAGTTGTTCCACTTTCTAAACAACTAATGAGTGATGTGGAGAAGTTTAATATATCGCCTGACAAGCTTGAGTATATCCAAAATGGCGTAGACTTGTCTGAAGTAGAAGCCGTTAGACAAACAAAAAAAGACAAGCCGAAAGAAAAGAAGACCATTGGCTTTGTGGGCCAAATGATCAGCCGGAAAAATATAAAAGCCATTTTAGACTGCTTCGAGTCTTTATATAAAAAGCGTCAAGATATTGAATTAGTACTGCTGGGTGACGGCGAAGACCGCCCCAGTTTAGAGGCGTATTCAAAAACACTGGCTAGTGCCAGCGACATTCATTTTTTAGGCTTTAGAAATGACAGGCTACAGCTGCTGCGCGACTTTGACTTGTTCGTAATGACGTCGACGCTTGAAGGCATCCCTCGCTGCTTAATGGAAGCATGCGCCATGGAAATTCCGGTGTCTGCTTATGACATTGCGGGTATCGACCAGCTAATAACACACAACGAGTCTGGTTTATTGGCTCCTCTTCACAACAGCAAGCAGCTTGAGAAAGATTGGGAGAGACTGCTAGATGACAAAGCGCTCGCCACCTCACTAGCTCAAAACTCAAAGTCGTTTGTAGAAGCCAATTTCTCTGCTAAGAGAATGGCTGATGAATACCTTGAATTATTCGAAGGAATCCTGAAAGAGAGTGTAAATGCATAAACAGGACGTGTTATTTGTTTTAACTATTGATACTGAAGAAGAATGGCATTGGGACGAAGAATTTCCGCAGCATAACTGTTCAGTTGAAAACGTTGAAAAGCTTCCTACATTTCAAACTTTCTGTGAAAGTCTTGGTATCCGTCCTACGTATTTTGTTGATTACGCCGTTGCAAGCAATAATCTTGGCAGTCAAACTCTGCGAACCTTTGCTAAGTCTAACAGCGCGGAAATTGGAGCACACCTACACCCTTGGTGTAACCCTCCCTATTTCGGTAAGACAACCGAAGCGGAATCTCACGTAATAAACCTTCCTTTAGAGCAAGTAGAGCAAAAACTCGATGCACTAAACGCCCTTTTACACGACGAAATAGGCGTTCTCCCACAGTCCTTTAGAAGCGGGCGATGGGGCGTAAGTGCCAAAATGCTTAGATTACTTGCATCAAGAGGCTATGTAGTAGATTCAAGCGTTTATCCTTTTTACAGGAACGACTATTTTAGCTGCCTAGGTGCACCAGAATCGCCTTATTGGCCTTCGTTTGACAACGCACTGGCTCCTGGAGAGCAGCGTCAACTGCTTGAGGTCCCTGTTACCGCAGGGTTTAATATTCAAAACTTCTCTCTTGGTGAACGCATTCATAATCGACTATCTAAACCGCCCTTTAATTGGGTTAAATCTGTCGGTTTGCTTTGGCACAGTAAACTTTTAAGAAAGATTTATTTGAGTCCAGAGCTTACCGAAATCGAAGACATGCTTGCGTTAGTCGATCAAAGCATTCAGAAAAAACAACCCGTTATTCATATGTACTTACACAGCTCTAGTTTAATCGACGGAGCAACGGGCCTTTTAGATGGGCCAAATGCATTTGAAACAATATGCCAGCGCATTGAGGTTGTAACTCAACACTTAGCGGAAAACGCCAATGTGAAATTTTGCACTATCTCAGAAGCCAAGGTGCATTTAAGTAACCGCAGCGCTTTAACCGGTGTTCTCAAGGGTGAGCAACATTAATGACGGCACAACAAAATACAAAGTTACGAATAGCGTCAGCCAACGACAAACCTTTGTGGGATGCCTATGTATCACAACACAAAAATGCGTCCGCTTATCATAAGTTTGCGTGGCTTGAAGCGGTAGAGGCCGCTTACGGTCATTCAATGCTTGGCGTAATTGCCACATGTGATAGCACGAGGCAAGTTGTTGGTGTGTTCCCTGCTGTTTTAATGAATATACCTTTACTGGGAAAACGTATATGTTCTTTACCCTATTGCGATGTAGGCTATGGCTTAGCCGACAACGACAAGGTACTAAATGACATGCAGGCACTTCTTGCTGCGCAGATGCGAAAGGTTACAGGAAAAAAACTAGAAATTAGGGGTGTAGAGCAAACACCGTTAGACAAAAGGCAGTTTGAGAACAAAAAAGTGCGTATGCTTTTGCCTCTGCCTGAGTCTAGTGAAGCACTGTTATCAAGTTTCAAATCTAAATTACGTAGCCAAATAAGAAAGGCGGAAAAAAATGGGCTTACCTTTGAATTAGGCACATCGAACGTCCTGGTAAGCGACTTCTACAACGTATATGCTCAAAACATGAGAGATCTCGGCTCTCCTGTTCACGCTGAAAAATGGTTTAAGGCAATTGTAAAAAGTTACGGCCAAAGTAGTTTAATTAGCGTGGTTTATCACGATGGCCAGCCAATTGGTGGTGGCATTATCATTAAGTCAGGTGACAACGCTTCTATTCCATGGGCCTCAACACTTCGCGACTTCAATCGTCTTGCTCCCAATATGTTATTGTATTGGTCTTTACTTTCTCATTGCGCCGACAATGGCGTAAAAGTTTTTGACTTTGGCCGCTCAACCTTTGAAGAAGGCACATATAAATTTAAAAAACAATGGGGCGCAGAACCTCAACTGCTTAACTGGCAGAGTTTTGATAAAAATAATGAGTTGATAGACGCTAAAAGCGACGCTGAGTCAGGCTCAAGCAGGGTAAGAGAAATAGCCGAAAGCATTTGGCGTGAACTTCCCTTAAAATTTACCATTGTAACTGGGTCAATTCTTCGACCTTATATCAGTTTGTAGGGATAACCATTCATGTGTGGCATTGCAGGATTTAGCCTTTTTAATTTCAACGAAGGCGGTGAAACTTCATTAGAAGCTATGCACAAGGCTATTCATCACAGAGGCCCAGATGCCAGCGGCATGTATATCGATGAACATATCGGCCTTTGTCATAGGCGGCTGAGTATTCTTGATCTCTCAGAAGCAGGCAATCAGCCTATGTACTCGAAAGAGGGTGACTTGGTTATTGTTTTTAATGGCGAGATCTACAACTTCCTTGAATTGCGAGCCGAACTTGAAAACGACGGTGTTACATTTAAAAGTCATACAGATACCGAAGTTATATTAGAGCTATACGCACGCGAGGGCACCAAGTGTTTAGATAAACTAAACGGAATGTTTGCCTTTGCTCTGTGGGACAAAAACAAGCAAGAACTGTTTATTGCACGAGATCGATTGGGAAAAAAACCCCTCTATTACTTCAGTGATAATGGAAGATTTGCGTTTGGCTCTGAGATTAAAGCTATATTGGCATTGGAAAACATTCCAAGAGAAATTCGCTTAGACGCCGTATATGACTTCTTTGCATATCAATACGTTCCCGATCCGAAGAGTATTTTTAAGCACATTCACAAGTTACCACCTGCCCATTATTTAATTCTTAATAAAGACGGTTTCAGCATTCATGAATATTGGGATTTGAGCTTTAAAAACACCACAAGTGCCAGTGAAGATGCCAATAAAGCGCAGTTAAAGACCTTACTTGAAAAAGTCACTAAACAAAGAATGATCAGTGATGTTCCGCTTGGCGCTTTCTTAAGCGGCGGTGTGGATAGTTCGGGTGTTGTCGCTATGATGGCACAAGCCAGCGAAACTCCAGTAAAAACCTGTACCATAGGATTTGATGATAAAGCATTTAACGAAGCGGATTTCGCTCGTGAAATAGCTGAAAAATACGAAACAGAGCACCATGAATTTACCGTTCACCAAAACGTTAGCGACAGACTAGAACATATTGTCAGTTTTTTTGATGAGCCTTTTGCAGACCCTTCACTTGTGCCAACTTTCTTCGTTTCAGAATTGGCAAGAAAGGCTGTAACCGTTGCTCTCGCGGGAGACGGCGGCGATGAGATGTTTGCTGGCTACGAAAAGTACACAATAGATGATGTTGAGAACAAGCTAAGAAGCAAATTTCCCGAAGCGGTACGAAAATCCGTTTTTCCACATTTAGCCAAGTTAGCTGGGAAAGTGCCAGGCACAGTCGGGAAAAAAGCCAAATCTTTGCTTACGAGCTTGTCTCACGAACCGGCGATGGGCTTTTATATCACTAACAGCATGATGACAGATGAAATATGGCAAAGCCTAGTCAAAGCCGATGTAGCAAAAGAACTGGCTGGTTACCATCCCAGTCAATATACCCTAGACATGTATAACAAAGCCGACGGTCCAGACCATTTAAGCAAAATTCTTTACACTGATATTAAGACCTACATGACAGGCGATATCTTAGTAAAGGTTGACCGCATGAGTATGGCAAATTCGTTAGAGGTACGAGCGCCTATTCTGGATTACCAAGTTGCAGAGTTTGCCGCTACCCTACCCTCTTCACAGAAATATCGCGACGGTGAGAAAAAATACTTACTTAAAGAAGTCTTTAAGCCTTTTATCCCCGACTCACTGCTGTATAGAAAGAAAATGGGCTTCAGCACGCCGCTGGATGATTGGTTTAGAGGTGAATTGAAATCACTCTCTGAATCTCAAATCATTGATTCACAGCGTGGGCTTAACGACATATTCGATAGCGGTGTTATAAAGAAACTTTGGGAAGAACATCAAACGCGTAAAGCTGATCATGGCATAGTACTGTGGAGCATGTTGATGTATCAAATGTGGTTTAGACGTTACGCCCTAGCACAAGAGGTTACGCAGCAATGAGAGTTATGCACGTGACTTTTGACATGCGCATTGGTGGTACTGAAATGGTAATTAAAAACATCATTGAGGGAAATACTGATGCGAATATCGAAATGTCTATTTTTTGTATTGAAGCGCCTTTGGGACCATGGGGCGAGCAACTCAAAGACGAGGGCGTAGCTATTTCAACGAAAGCCCGCAAGCCCGGCTTTGACGTGAGTATTATTAAGGCATTAAGAGCGCACATTAAATACAAAAAAATAGATGTTATTCATTGTCACCAATACACGCCCTGGGTTTACGGAACGCTGGCAGCGTTATTTACGCCAGCTAAGGTCATCTTTACTGAACATGGCCGCTTTTACCCTGACTCCACCACTTGGAAACGCAAGCTTGTTAATCCCCTATTATCTCGTTTCACCCATGCCGTGACAGCCATCTCTGAGGCAACAAAACAGGCTGTCGCCACCTTTGAGCATATACCATCAAACAAAATCAAAACGATATATAACGGTATTAAACCTCTAAATTCGGATTCAGTTAACTCAGCAGCATTAAAATTAGAACTCAAACTCCCCCGTGCAGCGAAGGTATTGGGCACAGTAGCGCGCTTGGACCCTATTAAAAATCACGTCATGTTGATACGAGCATTTTCGATAATATGCAACCAAGTTCCAGAAACCTATTTAGTTATTGTCGGCGATGGAGAAATGCGCCAAACACTAGAATTGCTTAGTGAAGAATTGAATTTATGTGATCGCATTAGATTTACAGGGTACAAAACTAATCCTACGGACTACATCAACCTTTTCGATGTGTTTGTGCTATCTTCATTAAGTGAAGGGACATCCATGACACTGTTAGAGGCCATGTCATTATCAAAACCATGTGTGGTAACTGACGCGGGCGGAAACCCAGAAATAGTCAAACACAAGGTATCGGGCTTGGTGGTGGAAAATGACAACGCAAAAGCCTTTGCCGACGATACTATTCGCCTGCTTAATGCCCCCCACCAGCAAGCAATAATGGCAGCACACGCCAAGGAAATTTTTGACAAAGATTTTGATGTAAAATGCATGAACGCGGCATACAAGGAGCTCTATGAAAATGTTAGCCAGACTTAGTTTTTACGCCGCTCTTTTATTGATGTTTGTACCTGCAGTGGCTGCGGTTGATAGCGACAGTTCACCTTCGTTATATTGCCAAGACATGCTGTCAAAAGCATCCTTAGCCAGATTTAAGTCAGCTTTGAAGCGGCATGCCGCAAATGAAGAGCAACAATGTGATTGGGCTTTTACGCTCGATACTTTGATTAACTTACCACGAGTAACAACTGATGTTTTGTCTTATGAGGGCGGCTTTCGAATATCATTGGGCCAGTTTGGGGATTCACAGTACGCTTCGTTTAACTATTCATACGGTGTGTTTACCTATGATCCAAAGCGAAATTCCGTTTATGTTATCGGCAACCAGAAAACTAGTCCCATCGCCGAATTCCCCGTCCCTGAAATCGTAAGAACCTCGGATATCCGTAAATTTGTATTAGCTGAAAAGCCGCTCCAGTTATTTACTGAGTTTTATAAAACCAATCGAGTAGACACTGGAATTAGTAATAACTTCAGACCCACAGGACTGGCTAAAATTGACAACGCGCTAATGCTTAATTATATTAACTGGTATGATGCAAGTGGTAGTGAGACAGATACCACTATCATATTTTGGAATTCTAAAGATCTCTCTAATAGTAAAGCTTATGGTCCTTATCAGCTTCAAGGCGCAGCTCATGCAGCAGGCTGGATAAGTGAAATCCCCACGGAATTACAGTCGCTATTAGGGGGTACGCATATTGCTGGTTCTCAGCCGTTTGCATCTATCATCTCTCGTCTTTCTGTGGGCCCATCAGCATTCTCTTTTGATGCGAGAGAAAACGTAATTTATGCGCCTTCGGGTAAGATCCCCACTTCGCCACTCTTAGACTTCTCATTAAAACAAATATTACGGGATAAAAGCACATATCCAATCGTAACGGACGTAAATAGTATTTTATACAACCGCGATGGAAGAAATAAATTGTGGACTATTCTATCAAACGCTGCTTATGGCTTTATCATACCTAATACTCGTACCTACTTAACGATTGGCTTTTCAGGCGGCCATGAATCGGGCATTGGTTATAAAATTACGCAGAATAATGGCAACCAATGTGGAGGGCAATGTGCTAAGGACGCCAATGATACCTATCCATATTATTGGGCATGGGACGTAAGTGACCTTGTAAAAGTAAAACTAGGGCTGATGGCGCCCCATGACGTTGAACCATATGACTACGGTTTATTTCCATTGCCCGAAAGTATTAAAAGCATAGCGATTACAAGCGGTTCTTTTGACAAATACAATGATCGTCTTTTCATCTCAATAAGAAATGGAGATAACTTGCACGCGTATAACCGTGCCCCGCTGTTTTTGGTTTACAAAGTACACCAGTAATAGATTAGGCCAATAGGAAACGAGTACCTAGGGGCTATTTCCCTCGGACGACATTTTTAATCAAAAAAGTAAAATAGCTAAATAAAGCAAACTAGAAGTATAAAACATGCACGCCAAAATATATGAAATAAAAAGCAAGTTAACAGAGTTTGTTAAATATGATATTCCACTACTCCAATTTCCCATCGTTCTATTGCTGTCAGCTCAAATAGTTTTCCTTTCTCGAAGGAAAAAAATATTAGGTTCAATTGAGCTAGCTTCAAAAGTTCATAGAAGTGGGTGGTGGGGATCGGAAAAAACCATCCTAAATATTGTTCAAAATATCTTATTTAGAGGTAAAAATGCGATTAAAAATAGGGAACTATTTATTGAGCAATTGGTGGATTCATTAGAACCTAAGCCTAATACAACGAAATTCTTTAATAACCCGGAACTGCTTTTCGATGGCGTCTGTTTATTTTTGAAAAGCTATCAAAATGGTCAAAAAGGTGTGCTGCTTATAAAATACAGCTACTATTTCCCTCTTCTTTTCAAGTTTTATGACATGAAAGCAATGTCGGAGCGCTATCATATTGTACTGGAACCAAGTTGGGCTGGTACCTGTGAACCTGGAATTCTTGCGTATTCGACGCTCGATGCGCCTGTATTTGTTATGGCGTATGAAGCACGAGATACTAAGTTTCTAAACGATCTCAAAACAAATCTCAAACCTGTGCCGCTGAGCTCAAACTGGTGGGTCGACCATCGTAATTTCAAACCGGCAATAGAAAGTAAGAAAGACATAGATATCATAGTTATCTCTAGCTGGACTTACTTCAAACGCCACTATCGTATTTTTGATGCGCTTCGTAAGTTGAAGCAAAGCAACCCTCGTTTAAAAGTTGCACTTGTTGGCTATAGCGTTGATATGACGCTGGAGGATATCAAGGCATTGGCCAGCTATTATAACGTGGATGATTTGCTAGAATATCACGAAAAAATCCCCCCAAGCGAAGTTGGCGCACTCTTAAAGCGTTCAAAAATCAACTTGCTATGGTCACGTTTTGAAGGTTTAAATAGAAGTATTATAGAAGGGATGTTTAGTGACGTGCCTTGTATTATACGCAAAGGCTTTAACTATGGAATGAAGTACCCCTATATAAATGAAAAAACTGGGATATGGAGCGAAGAAAAAGCACTTGCGAGCAATATTAAATCAATGCTCGAAAATTACCATAATTACACACCCCGTGAGTATGTCATGCGGCATCATACATGTTTTATTGCTACTCAATTACTAACAGATACGATAAATGCGTTCTGCACGAATGAGAATGAGAGGATTGACAAATTGGCGGTAAAAGTAAACCTGCTTGATTGTATGACATATTTTGATGCTTCGCAGAATGATACTTTTAAGCATGATATTGATAATACCCGCAGTATGAGATTACCAATATGAGAAAAGTTGCATTTGGCCCAATGGTACATCTCCCTTCCACAGACTGGGTTGGAAAAGATGTAGCCGAATTCTTAAGGGACGCATACGATGATATACACGTAGAACTTTTCGACAATTTTGACGCCATCCCTGATGCAGAGGTCATTTTCATAATCAAGTTGATGCCCCCACTAAACTGGCTGCTGAATGCCCAAAAAAGAGGAATTAACGTACTCTATTTTCCTATCGATTACTTCCATCACCCAGCGTTGTTTGCTAAAGAAAGAGTAAAGCTAGCGCAGTTTGACTGTGTCTTACTGCACAATGAACGCTTGCGGCCTCATTTACCAAACGATGTGAAAAATGTTGTATGTGTAGATCACTATCTCAAATATCGTCTACCTGAAGCGAAAACATTTCAAGATGAAGGCTTTATTTTATGGATAGGGCATATTGAATACCTCCCCCCTCTTTTCAAAGCGTTATCTAAGCATAAACTACCTCACCCATTGAAGGTGTTGACGGATTTAGAAAATCTACCGGCCAAAGTAAATTTTCTCAGAGAAAAACTGCAACAAGCAGGAGTTAGTTATTCGCTTCAAGAAAGTGACCATCAAATGGTATTGAATGGGGTAGGACTTGAGCAATGGAGCGCGAATAAACAAGAAGAATATATGCTGTCCTGCAAAGCCGCATTTGATACCAAAAATGATGGCTTTGCACATAATTTAAAGCCACCAACGAAGGCCCAGAAGTATGTGTTTAATGGTATACCTTTCGCTATAAGCAAACATTCTTATGGATATGACTATTTTCTTAATAAAGGCTTTGAGTTGGCAACGTTAGAAAACCATGAGCGATGGTTATCAAAAGACTACTTCGATGAAATTAATGCCTTTAAGAATAAATATGCGCATACGCAAACGCTAGAATACATAAGTAGCCAATATCTCAGCGCAGCAGAAAGTACTCTCAACAAGTCAACACAAGGTCAACTAAACCACTATTTATGGCTATACCTGTTAGTCAAAGACTGTCTCAATAACGCTTTTTATATCGTACATAGAGTATCAGAAAAGATAAGAACCAAGGTAATGGGACGTGAACAATAAAAAATTAGCAATTATTGGCGCGGGTGGCCATGGTAGTGTTGTCTACGACTGTGCAAAAAATTCCTGCGAATATGAAAGCGTGTTTTTTTTAGATTCAAATTACCCGCGAAAAAAAAAGCACAAAGGTTTACCTGTTGTAGATACATTTGAAAACTTCATAAGTGCTCCTCCACCGGGAATTGATTATTTCGTTGCAATTGGCGATAACCAAGCAAGAAAGAAGTTGTGTGAAACAATTATCGCCCTACAATACCCGCTTGTTACATTAATCCACCCGCAGGCTGTTGTCAGCGGGGATGTAAAAATTGGTGCCGGCGCGCTAATCATGCCCGGCTCAGTTATAAATACAGGGTCAACATTAGGCACAGGTGTAATTGTTAATACCTGCGCTAGCGTTGATCACGATAACGAAATTAGTGACTTCGTGCACCTTGCTCCCGGCGCCAGACTCGCTGGAGGTGTGGTAGTTGATGACTGCAGCATGGTAGGTATTGGCGCGATTGTTGTGCAGAATATTCGTATTGGCAGTAACGCAATTGTGGGTGCAGGCGCAACTGTTATCCATGACGTGGAAGCGTCAGCAAAAGTTGTTGGCACGCCGGCTAAGAAAATAAAAAGTTAGACAATTAAGGAGCGGTAGTTGTCATTAGGTAAGAAAACCATTAACGGATCCTTGCTTCTATTATTTGGCAAAGTAATCCAAAAGTCGCTGGGCATAATAAGTATGTTGGTCTTAGCCCGTTTTCTGACCCCCGAAGATTTCGGCATAGTTGCAATGGCAACGATTACAGCGTTTTTTTTTGATGTTATCGGCGAAACAGGAACCCCACAATATATAGCGCAAAAAGACACGATAACCTCTGAAGACGTCAATACTGCTTGGACGCTAAACCTCATCTTTAAAGCTGCTTGTTTTGTTTGCTTTATCTTGGCTATTCCGCTTATTTCTGCTTACTCCGAGAATGAATTGATAGAGCCTGTTCTTTATTGTATTTCTCTTGTTATTCCGTTAGGAGCATTAATTAGCCCCGGTCTTATTGTCCAAAGCCGAAACTTAAATTACAAACCCATAACCAAACTTTCAATAATAGAAAAACTCGTCAGTATCTGTGTCACTATTCCTTTAGCTATATTATTAGAAAGCTACTGGGCAATGGTCATAGGTATGATTGCCTCATATGCCCTTAAATTTTTCATCTCATATCTTGTCGCCCCATGGTCAGTGCGCCTTTGTTTTCAAAATATTAATGCTCAATGGAAATTTTCCAAATGGGTATTAGGCCAGGGTATTATCGGTTTTTCACGCTCTGAAGCGGATTCTTTCCTAACAACGCGACTATTTGGTATTGATATTCTCGGTGGGTTTAATTTGATGAAAAATATATCAACGCTACCTGCGAATGAGATAATAAGGCCAATCGTTAACCCCTTGCTGCCAGCCTTTTCTAGACTTAAAAACGAGCCCGAAAGGCTTGCTTATCAGTTTACAAACTGCCTCGTTATAATCATGCTTATGTCATCGGTAATAGTCGGGTATATTTACTTTTTTCATGACATCTTGATCCGGCTGGCATTCGATGAGAAATGGTGGGGGTTTTCGCCTCTATTGGGTACGCTTTCTCTAATCATTGTAACATTCTCAATATCTGAAGTCGTTGTGAGGCTGCTTTTATCTAAGGGTCTGACAAAAGTGAGTTTTGTATTCAGTACCATTACGTTGGCTGTACTTTTATTGGCGTTATTGGGTGTTGAATATTCTTCTATTGTTGATTTTGCAAAAGCACGGGTGGCTATTGCTTATTTAAGCTGCCTGGTACTGCTTGGATACGCATACTACCTACTTAAAACGTCTGGGCTGTTTTTTATTGTGTCCTCTTCAATAATTTCTTTGTGTGCATTTATTGCAGGGATAATTACACGCGAGCTTATTGACGCGGTTTCCTTAAATATTGTCTTAGAATTTTTCGGCTCGGGCATACTCTACGTTGTTATCTATATAGCGCTTTTACTCCTCGTACTCGTAGCCCTTTGGAAGATTCCTTCGGTTCAACAAAGAGTTCTATATCTAATCTCTCTTTTTCAACAACTAATAAAAAAGGAGAAGGTTTCTCACGATTGAAATTACGTCTTATTTTTCCATTCAAATGAATCTCGCTTTGGCTTCTTGCCGAGAAAATCTGTCATTTTTTTATAGGCTGTTTCGTCTGCGGTGTTTAGCACCAAAAAATCGTCGGCTCTATTCTTAAAATGCGCTTTAGCTGCTTCAATGTGTTCTTCATATACTTTTTTGTACTTTTGAGGTTCATAACTTACCTCACCAAATACACATTTATTAAAGTCAGAGCCATAGTTTTTATATACTGCTTTTGCTTTATTAATGTTTTCTTCATTTAATGCTTCGCCATTTGTCCACACTTTTTTGTGGAAGTTAAGCAATGAAAGAAACCATTGGTCAGAATCATTTCTAACTGACAGAATAAATTTGCTACCTTTAAAGTTAGAATCTAGCACTTTGTAAACACCGGGAATAGAAAAAGGTACGTCCTGAAAAGCCTCACCTTCACAACAATAATCCAACAGTGGCTTGTAGTTATTTTGCATCACATCTTTTAATAGGCGCTCAGCCGAAGCTTGATCACCAAGGATATAACCCAATTCTCCAAGCGCAGCTTGAATCGATGTTGTTCCCGTTTTATTAAATCCTATAACGAAGACTTTTTGCTTGTTTCTAAAGCGAACAATTAACCTCTTAACCTTTTTAAGAATCCACTTAGCAATATTAGTAAAAATAATAGCAACCTCCACTTTGGTTATTTAAAAAAGCGATCTACTTCATCTAAAAATAACTTAACGTTATTAAAAGACTGTTCATCCTCTTGTCTCAATTTGTTTTTCAAGTCTGATACTGTGCCCCTAGCCCATGCAAGCTCTTCTTCATTAAAACCAAAAGCTATACCGTAATGTTGCTCTTCACGAGGGTACCAGGCCAGCTTTGACACATTTTTTGCAGGAACCACGATAGACTCACAACCGCAAAGCGCAGCAAACGTTGAATATGCCGTGTAATCATCATAAGAAATAAAGCGTTCACTTCGCCTAAATATTTTTGATATTTCATTGTGGGATAACCCATCAACTTGGATTGAATCTGCTGGATGTACTTTCTCTTTAAACCCGCCCTTTCTAACCAAATGACACGTTCCCTTTTTAGGCGGTAAATTTTCGTCGTTATATTTATCGAGGGGGTAATATACGATACGCAATTCATTTTCAGACATTGTTGAATAGCAGTATTCAAATGGTTTTATATTTGATGCATAACGAAAGTATAATTCGCCTCTGCCAAAGTGAAATGCATTTAAGATGTGCCCCGGTTGATGCAAAAACCATCGAACCACATGCTTTGCTCTTAGCGGATTTCCAAACGCCATTTCTGAGTAAACCACGATTGAATCGTCATCGATAGAAGCACGGTAATCAACAGGCGTATCCCAATCAGTGTTACATTTAAGCTTAACCAGCCTTCGTTTTACGATGTTACTTAGAAGACTTTTACAACTAACTATAAACGCTTTTAAACTATAGAACTCAAATCGCTCGAATTTTCTTGGCGTTAAAAAAGCCCGGTGTGTATCTGTTTGGTTAATAAGATGGCATAGCCGGTGAAGGACCACTGCGCCACCACTATTTTCGTCAAAATCTGGGGCATAGATGTATATCTTTTTCAATTATTGAGCCTCTAAATTAATTGACAATTTTCACAACTTCACTGGCGATGAACGAAACAACATCAACACCCAACGAACCGTAAAAAGGTAAACAGAGGACTTCTTTAGCCGCTTGCTCTGCCACCGGTAAGTTAGATGATTCAGCGCTTTTTAAATTCTTATAGCAAGGGTAGCTACTTATCAGCGGGTAGAAATATTTTCTACTAAAAATGTTGAGTGTTTTTAGTTGTTCGTATACATAATCACGATTTATGCCATTGTCTTTTGCTTTAATTCTAATGCAAAAATACTGTTCACTATTTACTACGTTATCGCCAGGATCAATCACGACAATATTTTCATTAGGGCTAAATATTTCTTTGTAGACGGCTCTTAACTGTGCTCTTTTCGCTCTTTCTTCTTCCACAAGTGGTAAAACGGTTCGTCCCAAGGACGCCTGCACTTCACTCATTTTCCCATTTATACCAGGTAAAATAACCTCTTCTTCATTCTTAATACCGAAGTTTTTTAAATATTCTATCCGTTGCTTTAAATTGCCGTCATTGTAAACTAGTGCGCCCCCCTCTCCGGTATGAAATAACTTGGTAGGATGAAAGCTAAACATAGATATATCACCGAATGAAGCGATAGGATGGCCGCCTATCTGGGTGCCAAATGCGTGAGCTGCATCATAAATCACCCTTAGACCATGACGATCGGCAATTTGTTGGATTTCTTTAACATGGCAAGGTACGCCATAGACATGAACCCCTAATATTGCAGACGTCTTTGATGTAATTAAAGACTCAATTTTCATCGGATCTATCGTTAACCTATGCTCATCTAAATCACAAAATACAGGAGTAATATTATTCCACTGGAGAGCATGGGTTGTGGCTGGGAACGAGAATGGTGTAGTTATCACTTCACCTTGCAATCTCAAACTTTGTATAGCGGTAAGTAGCGCGATAGTTCCATTATTAAATAGTGATATATTTGGGGCCCGCATATGCGCTTGTAATTCTTTTTCTAAAAGCTGGTGCTGCTTGCCTCCATTTGATAACCATTGACTCTCCCACACATCTTCAAGGTTACCAACGTAGTCCTTTAATCTTGGAAATAGCGGCCTAGTTACTTGTATTGGTTTGCTGAATTTCTTCATAACATCTACTCTTTTTAATTCCTAAACAATCAAATAGATTGCTGGTGGTAACTTCGCCAATAAAATTGGATATATCGCAACTCACGTTTATTTTTTAATACGCTTTTCCCTAATAGTTTTGGTGATTTAGGTAGCGAATTACGAGGTTAAATTATCACTGTCAGATTGCGCATTTTTATACAATAGCATTCGGTTTACGTTTAATATAGTGTCGGCCTATTAAACGTAACCAATGAGTTATCTGAAGAGGTGTGATAAGAGCTAGCCATACTTCGACTTTGCGTAACGCGCCGTCATCGGAAATACCTATACTTATGTTAAGATAGGCTATAGTTTTAAAAATAGGTAAAAATATTGAGATAGCGTCTTAATTTTTTAACAAAAGCGCCGCTATTGGATGGTCAAATTAAATGTTTCACTGACTCAAGTCAATACGCTGTTTGCGTTTCGTTGAATCCGAGTAAAACGCCTATTTAATCGCTTCTAGACATTTTTTACCTAAAAAGCGATGCCAATTTTGCTTGACCGTTATATCTGAGACTAAGTAGACTGATTCATCGCTACACCTCATCACAGTGAAGAAGTGAATTTAAAATTATGGAGTCAGTAAGCGTAATTATACCTTGCTTTAATAGTCAATCTACCATTGGCGATGCTATTCAGTCGGTGATCAATCAGACTTATCCAGTCCATGAAATTATTGTCGTCGATGACGGCTCAACCGACAATTCCGCTCAATTTGTGTCAGAACACTTCCCTATGGTTACGCTTATTAAACAAGTCAATATGGGCGTATCAAAAGCACGAAATGTAGGTATACAAAGTGCTACAGGGAAATGGGTCGCTTTTGTAGATGCTGATGACATTTGGCTACCCGAAAAATTGCACCTTCAATTTGAAGAGTTGAAAGGCTGTAAATGGTCTCATACAAACTCCTATTATTTTGGCTTCAACCAGTCTGGCAATACAAAAAGAAGTGACTTGTCTTCGTTAAAAGGGGGCAAGATATTTGACGCCTTATTGACAGAGAATTTTTTAGGAACCTCTACAATATTAGTTCAGCGTGATGTGCTTTTAAAAAGCGGCGGGTTTGATGAGAATATGCGCGCCCTAGAAGACTGGAAGTTATGGTTGGATATTGCAGCTGACTTCCCCATCTCGTATATATCCGCCCCCCTTGTAAAGTACCGAGTAACACCAGGCTCAGCGTCAAGAAATGCGCGAGAGGTTTATCCTTACCACCGTCAACTTATTAATTATGCAGTCACAAAGATTAAGGGAGAGTATCTACGCCAATTTATGCTAAAAAGAAAAGCGTTAAGTAAATCTAATCTAATTTGTTCTTATATTGCCGAAGACGGAAAAGATTATAACTACGCCATAATCTGCGCTTTGAGAAGCCTTTACTTCCAACCACTAAAAATAAGTTTATATAAGCGTCTTGTATCGCTTCTACTATTAAGGGTAAAAAAATAAATGCCTGTTTATTATTTTAAGGATAGCAGAGGTAATGTGGGTGACGATTTAAATGCACTTATTCTACGTCACTTCTTTGATTTCGATAAGTGTAGCAAAGCCTCTTATACTCTTGTAGGAATAGGAACCTTAATAAATAACCGTCTTCCATTAAGCAGAGAGTTTATTTTCTTTACTACTGGATATGGGTATCAAAAACCACCCAATTTCAACGATACACGTGTTAGCGCTATTGGCTTAAGAGGCCCTATGACACTGGCTAAACTACGTCCCTTTTTACAAGAAAACGAGAGTAATATACCGTTGATAGATGGGGCATATTTAACGCCGGATTTAATACCTAAAAATGCTACCCCAGAGCCTAACAGAGTAGGCTTGATTCCCCATGTCGATAGTATGCAAATTGGTAGATGGGAAGAAATAGCAAAGCGAGGCCAGTTTCGCTTAATTGACCCTAGATGGGAACCTTCAAAATTTATCGGCGCCTTAACATCCTGTAGCACTGTAATAACCGAAGCCATGCACGGTGCTATTTTAGCAGATGCCTATCGCGTTCCTTGGGCAGGTTTCGCTGCGCACAGTCATATCAATACTGATAAGTGGCATGATTGGTCTGAGAGTCTATCAATTCCCCTTCACATAAATAGCGTCTCCCCTGTATTTAAAGGTGATGAAGGACTGCCATTTATGTCAAGGGTCAAGAATATTATCAAGCGTACGGCTCAGAAAACAAAACTATATAACAACAATTGGACGTTACCACCAGTTGCACGTTCAAATAATAAAGATATGGAAAGAACCCTTGATGAACTTAAACAAATTGCTGCCAGAGAGAAATATCAACTATCAGACTATGCTATAGTTCAAGAAAAATTGGTGCACCTTAGGGCTCGCATCGACGAGTTTAATGCGAGCAAAGGCTAACTAACACCGGTAGGTAGCGTTTTGATTAAGGTTATCTAGGTAGTAGGTACAAACAGCAATGTTAACCATAGCGACATTTTTTCTCACGCAACTGTATTGTTTATTTCGGGGAATTTTTCACACCCCTGCATTTCTCTTTGTTGGCTACATTGTAATCTATTTTATGTATCACGAGCAGCGATGGTGGTCGAGTTCAATTCCATCTATCGGTTATTCATTTTTTTTCTCGTTGGTGATAATAATTTGCGCACTAATTCCTAAGAATCGAACACCTACATCAATTTTTCAACTAACACCTTTAAAATGGTTTCTCGCTGTCCTTGCTTACTTTGCAGTCGTGCAATTTTGGGCGGTTTTACCTGGGGCTCATAGTTATGCTTTAGAAAATTTTATAAAAGTAAGTGTAGTTTTTTTAGCGGCATTCAAGCTGTGTAAATCCCCATGTGACCTCGATAAGTACCTACTCGCATTTACGGCTGGTTGCGCCTACATCGGCTTTTACGTTATGGAAACAGGTCGAAATGGTATGGGTAGGGTGGAAGGCGTAGGTACGGTGGACTCGCCAGATGTAAATGATATGGCAGCGGTACTCGCGGTTGGTGCTATCTTTTGCTTGCACTACTTTTGGCATGCTAAGAACAACAAGCAACGAATACTTATATTAGTGGCTGGGGGACTTATCGTTAATGCTTTAGTGCTAATGAATAGTCGAGGTTCCTTTGTTGGTGTTGTAGCAGGATCTTGTTTTTATCTTATCGGGGTGATGGCACCGAAAGTTTCAATGAAATATAAAAAAACCAAGGTAACTGGCTTAATCCTTTTTGGTTTGATAGGGCTAGTTAGCGTACTAGATGAACAAGCTATTAACCGCTTTTTATCAATAAAATCCACCACCACTCTCACAGAAGAGCAAGAATCAGGTTCTACCCGGGTTTTCTTTTGGTTAGCCGCCGCTGATATGGCTCAAGACTATCCACTAGGTGCGGGCACTTATTCGTTTAACCTATTATCCCCTCAATACATTCCTGAGTCTATCGCAACAGGAGAAACGCGAAATAGAGCCGTGCACTCTATTTGGTTTCAATCACTGGCTGAAGTTGGCTATATCGGTAGTTTCTTTTTTGTCATGATGCTTATTTCTGCCTACATACTTACCCGTAATATAAAAAAACAAGCGCTGATAGATCAGGATGTTAATATTTATTTTGTAGGAAATGCTCTTCAGGCGGCCTGTGTTAGTTACTTAGCTGCCGCGACATTCTTAGACAGATTTAGAGCAGTTGCACTTTACATGTTATTGATCTTCGTATGTTGCGCCTACAATGTATATGTGATTAGAAAAGACACCGCAGAGGTATCTAACAAGACTGTTTAAAACCGTAACTGTACTGTTTGTTGTAGTGCTTTTTTCGTTTATCCTTCATTACCGTTGTGATGTTCCACTTTGGATAGGTTTATGATTAACTCAATAGATACGTTTAAAGTGTTTCTGCTACTGACTTGTTTAGCGGTTACGTTTTTCTGCGAAGGCTCAGTAACCACTTACCGTGTGAGTTCAGTCAAAGAACTTAAAGAAGCCGTTCATCAAATCAACCTTCTGCCTACCTCACTGCCCGTAGAAGTCATACTAGCAGATGGCGATTATGAGAATGCCACTAATATTCGTATCACTCATGCCAACACTACATTACGCTCTCAAGCAAATGATCCAGAAAAAGTATTTTTAAGCGGCTCAGGGATGCAAAACGCCCCCTACGTGGAGGTTATTTTTGACATAAGCGCTAGCAATGTAACTGTCTCTGGAATGACATTAAAAAATGTGGCCAATCATCTAATACAGGTTAGAGCTGAACGCGACGCTGACTTTTTCACACTAACCAACTGTATTTTGCAAGATAGCTATCAACAACTCCTAAAGGTATCGGCTGCAAATGAGCACTTCGCCGACTTTGGCATTATTAAAAATAATCGATTCGAGTATACCGCGGGGGTTGGGCCTAGTTATTATATTGGAGGAATCGATGCGCATCGGGCGCGGGGGTGGACAGTAGCAGATAATACATTTATTAATATAGCAAGCCCGGCGGAGCGTGTTGCAGAGTATGCCATTCATTTTTGGAATAAATCAGGCAATGTGAGAATCACAGATAATACTATCATAAATTCGGATCGCGGGATCGGACTTGGTATGGGTAACAATGGCGATGTAATTGGTGAAAATGAGGTCATTAACAACCGTATCGTGCACACTAACAAGGAGCATCTTTTCGCTGATGTGGGCATCTCTCTTGAAAGCGTGTCAGATACTCTGGTGATAGATAATATTATTTATATGACAACCTCTTATCCGAATGCCATAGAGTATAGGTTTCCTAACACTCAAAATAATATTATCATGAATAACGTTACCAACCGCGCAATAGTGTCTCGCGATAACGGAGCAGCGCTGTTAAGTAATAATAAACAAGCTACTACCGGAGACCGACTCTGGTTGCAATTCAAGCACTACTTCAATCAGCTTTGATTACGCCAGCGTCAAATAACCTTGTTAAAGATGGCCTCAAGTCAGACTGACGTGTTCCTATCACCCAAATTCTCCCAGTACTTTTTTCACGTGCCATTTTAAGCGCTATTTGATAGAACTTTGCTCTTGCCGCACTGGTAAATAGCGTGTCATTTATTACATACCAATGGGTAACCAACACTTTCTCATCATTGGGTGTTGTCAGATATATCGTAGGGAACGTATGCTCGTTTACTTTAACACTATCAAAAGTTTCAACGGAAAAACGCCCTTTATTGAAGAGACGATTTGAATCACTAATCAACTCGTTTCCATTTTCGCTAAACCACGCAGTATATACGCTTGTTTTACAATTGGTGCCTTGTAACGAAAATTGCTTTTCTTGATCAGGGTTAAGCATTTCGGGAGCCCATATAAACGATGCACAGTTAGCGTTTTGTATCGATGCGATATGTAAACTCGGTGGTGCCACTAACGGAGATGACTGCGTAAGTAAACTGCCCCATAAAAAACCTAGTAGGAGCAATGACGACATTACTATGCTAGGGAAATACCTTTTCTCCACAGGTAAGTGAACCTGTTTGGGAGGTGTACGACCTGTTTTTTTCTCTCTAAACAACTCCCCCGTGCCCAATAGCAAAATAAGCACAAAGGCAAAGAAAAACCAACCATAAATTAGATGGTCTGCACCCGCCGCATATTCCATATCAGTGTAGTAGGCGATAGTGATAATACCGAACACGCGAATAATATTAGCTGCTATAGGCAGTACCATGGAAAATAAAAAAAACGTGCCGCGCTTGTAGCCGCTCTGAAAATTCAGATACGCATAGGCGCTTCCCATCACAATACTGGCAATAAAAAAACTTACGCCTGAGCAGGCTTCCGCTACCAAAAATCGTCCCTGAGGAATTTCAATATATAACCCAGTTCTGTAGTTAGGTATATTTGTTAACTTCAATAAAAACACCGAACCGTCTGCAGTGATTTGCTGCAAATACGGAATAAGTTGTTCACCTACTGGAATACTAAACAAAATAAAACACAGCGGGAAAAGTAAACGCTTGGCGATATGGTGTCCTACCAATCCCCAAATTATTACGGGTAACATAGCAAAGGTAGCAACATGTAAAAATAACCTGATATCCCCTGCTAGCCCCACTATGTATAAAAGTATTAAACCCAAAATGACAACTGCAGGAAAAAGGGAAGGAGTAATGGTTAAATTGCGCAGATTTGCGCGATTTACCCAGATTAAGTAAAAGGATACTGGGATAATTAAAAAGCCGTGGTTGAATATTTCGTTATTCCACCAAATATCTACCGCTGTACTTAGCCCTTTAAATGTAAAAATAATCCACAACACAATTAGCGCTGCAAACTGTGCCAAGATTGTTCGATAACCTAAAAATAGCGGTATATTCATTTACTTCGTCCTTTCCTCTAAACTAATCAGAGGCCTGAATATCGTATGTTTGAGCCATGGTGGTCCAACGATAATCTTTCAGTAATTGCACGACTTTATCTTCCATGCTTGACAGGTTAATGTAGTGGCGAACCTTAGATTTCCATGGAGCCGATGAAAACTTCGGTTGATCTGGGTCTATCTCCCATGGATGAAAATAGAAACTATATGGCGCACTTTCAGATTGCATGAACTCAGTAATACGGCGTTTAGATAACCAATAAGGATAAAGACGAAAATAACCTCCACCACCAATTCCAACATTTGTTCCTTTCTTGCGAACTGTTGGTATTGGAATCTCTATCAGACCATTCTCACGTTTGTATTTGAAGCGCGGCCAATCTGGTACACCATAGAGATCGTGGTTGATTGGATAAGTACTAGAAGAATAAACAAAGCCGAGCTCCTTTAGGATATCGTAAACCCATATATTCGAATCGTTAATTGAAAAACTCGGAGCTCTATAGCCTTTTAACGCCACACCGCCTATATCTTCAAGAATCTCTTTGCTTTGCTTAATATCATCGAAAAGCTCTTGCTTGGTCATCGTTGTAGCGCGTTGATGCGCTAGTCCGTGGCTCGCAAGCTCATGACCTTCACTTACTATCCGTTTAATTACGTCCGGACAGCGCTGCGCCACCCAGCCTAACGTAAAAAATGTCGATTTGACGTTATTTTGAGCAAACAAATCTAGAAGGCGATGGGTATTATCTCCCACTCTCAAGCCGATCGAATCCCAATCACTTTTGTTTACTACGCCTTCAAAAGCAGAAACTTGAAAGTAGTCTTCCACATCTACTGTCATGGCATTGAGTCGATTATCTAGCTTCATGATTATCGCCCTTTGCCAAACAGTACAATTTCAACCGTACGGATAAGTATCAAAATATCTAACAACAAACTTTGGTGTTTTACGTAATAAAGATCGAACTTAAGCTTTTCCATAGAGTCTTCTACGCTGGCGCCATAAGGGTAATTGAGCTGTGCCCAGCCAGCTAAACCTGGTTTAACGTTATGACGCTGATTGTAATAGGGCACTTCGCGTACAAGCTGCTCTACAAACTGAGGTCTCTCTGGACGAGGTCCGATAAATGCCATTTCACCTTTAAACACATTTAAAAGCTGTGGTAATTCGTCTACGCGGTACTTTCTAATAAAGTGGCCAATACGAGTAACGCGATCATCATTCTTGCTTGCCCATTTAGCGCCATCTTTTTCTGCATCAGGTCGCATACTTCTGAATTTAATTATTTTGAATAGCTTTCCGTTTAACCCCACTCGCTCTTGTTTATAGAAAACGGACACACCTGTACGTCTGCCATCATCGCAATAAATAATGAACGCGGTAATCAGCATAATTGGCCAAACAAAGAGGAATATGATGAACGCTAGGAACGCGTTGAGGGTGTAATCTAGCGCGTCTCGCAAATAATTCTGGCTCTGGAATCCATTGGAATAAATGACCCAACTCGGGTACATCAGGTTTACCACTATTTGCCCTGTTTCTCGCTCCATGAAATCTAAGAGCTCGGTAACTTCAATCCCTCTCAGCCTGCAGTCAAAAAGCACTTCTACAGGAAGCGTTCCACGACGTTGGTCGCAAGCAATGACTATTTCTTCTATTTCATTGTCTGCAATGAACTGCTGAAAACTCTCGTCTACCTTAAGATGAATAATCTTCTCTTTTCGAATTCCGTCTTCGCGATTGTCTCCTGGAATTGGGATGAACCCTACAAGCTCAAACCCAATTCTATCCACATCTCTGCGCATACGCTTTTCAATAATTGAAGCTCTCTCCCCTGCCCCAAGGACTAATATGCGCACTTTCCCTAGGCCTAACAAGCCGAGACGGTTTGTGAAATACCTGAAAACAACTAAGGTTATAATAATTGAACAAACTGATGCCGGCAGGAAATAAGAATCCATGACCAAGTCATCAAAAAATGCTCGACTTAGCACTTCGACTAAAAAATAACTCAGTCCCACGCTTACGAATATGCGACGGATAATACCTCGGAAAGTTTCTCTTAACTTCGCTTCATACAACCCAACGGATAACGAACATAACAATATTGAAACTGTAAGCATTCCTACGTTGATAATCAGTTTTTCCACCGCCACATTCGGCGACATTCCAATTTGCGTAAGGATAAAATGAGAAATATAGCCCATGTAAGCAATGAGCAACGCTTCTGTTATTACTAGTATATTTGAGCGTTTATTTTGATTGCGCTTGTTTACTGCCACCCCTGGCCCCCTAAAACTGCGGCGTTTTTCCCATCATAAAGGGATTTATTCCAATAGACTACAATTGTTATTGGCATTATAGTGACATTTACCGTAGGGTAAACGGCAAAAGCCATAAATTAACCATAATGAGTGTAGGATGATCTCTTATGTTCCGCTTTAAAAAACTAATAACGTGCTGTGCTCCACTTTTACTTATCGGTCTTAATGGTTGCAGTAACACTGGCACTCTGCCCGAAGCAACTACCCGACCTTCACTAACTACCAATGTTAACGATTACCAATATCTAATTGGCCCAGGTGATTCCCTAACTATTTTTGTATGGAGAAATCCAGAGGTTTCTGGCAATTTTATTGTTCGACCGGACGGAAAAGTGACCACTTCTCTAGTGGAAGATATTGATGTAGCTGGTAGAACGCCAACAATGCTTGCCAGGGAAATAGAAGAACAGCTTTCTACCTACATAAACAACCCGAGAGTGACGGTAAGTGTGAACAATTTCACTGGCCCTTTGAGTGAACAGGTTCGCGTGATTGGTGAAGCCACAAATCCGAGTGCGGTAAGTTACTCCGAGCACATGACGTTACTGGATTTAATGATAGCCGTAGGTGGCTTAACGGAATTTGCAGACGGCAATAACGCGAAACTGGTTCGAGTAATCGCCGGAAAACAAAAAACGTTCGAAATAAACATTGACGATTTGATTAGAGATGGTGATATCTCAAAAAATGTCGATATGCTACCTGGTGATATTGTAATTATTCCAGAAGCTTGGTTCTAGTTGTAAAGCAGTAAACGGAACAAATAATAAAATGCAGGACTTACAACAAACGCTAATCCAAATTCTTGATTACATTAAAGGGGTTTGGATTAAAAAGCGTTACGTGATTATTTTTTCATGGCTTATCTGCCCTATTGGCTTTCTATATGTTGCCAGCCTTCCCGATGTCTACTCTTCAAAAGCCCAAGTGTTCGTAGATACTCGCTCGGTTTTACAGCCATTACTTCGCGGGTTAGCGATTCAAACAAATCCCGACCAAGAAATTCAGATGATGGCTAAAACATTACTCAGTAGAAGTAATGTTGAGAAAATTGCCAGAGAAAGCGACCTAGACATTACTACTACTACAGAAAACGAATTTGAATCTCTTGTAACTTCATTAACAAAGGACATCAAATTATCTTCAACTGGAAGAGATAACATCTACAACATTTCATTTTCGAATGAAGCTCCTGCTGTGGCGCAAAGAGTAGTTCAGGAAACTTTAGATCTGTTTGTAGAAGGTGCGCTTGGAAACAACAGAAAAGATACAGATACCGCGGGACGCTTTTTAGATGAGCAGATCGCCGAGTATGAATCTCGCCTTAGTGAAGCGGAGCAAAGGTTAGCCAATTTTAAACGTCAGTATAATGACATTTTACCACTTGCAGGCTCTTACTATTCCAGCTTACAGAACTTGAATGACGAGCTTGAAGCTACCCGCTTACAAATAAGACAAACCCAACAACAAGCAGAAACACTTAAAAAGCAAATTAGTAGTGCAAAGCAAAATGATAGTTTTGGAGTAACCAACCAAGATGCACCGGTGCTCCGAACCCGTTATGACGAGCGCATCAAAGCGCTAGAAGAAGAGCTCGACCGATTAAGCCTTCGCTTTACAGATTTACACCCCGACGTTATTGAAACAAAAGCGCTCTTAGATAGCTTAGAAAAGTCTCGTGACCAAGAAATTAAAGCGTTTCTAAGTGCTGATGGCGACGGGCAAAATCAACCACTTTCTGAATTAAATCGAGAGATAAAACTCGAAGCTAGTCGCCTAGAGAGTCAAATTGCTTCACTTCAGGTAAAAGAAACCGATTTACTACGTAAGATCTCTGAACTAGAAAGCAAAGTAGACTTAATTCCTCAAATTGAAGCAGAATCATCTTCGCTCAACCGAGAGTATGGTGTTACAAAGCAAAAATACGAAGAGTTGCTCTCTCGTAGAGAGTCAGCTGATCTTTCAAGAAGAGCAGATGTATCAGCAGAAGACCTTCAATTTAGAATAATAGAGCCTCCGTTGTTACCTAAACGCCCATCAGGCCCTAATCGCCTTATTTTTTATACCGCGGTGCTAGTGATAGGGTTTGGCTCTGGAATTGCCGTCGCATTTCTAATTAGCCAACTTAATCCAATTTTAATACGACCTAAGCAGTTGCTCAATGTGTCAGATTATCCAATCTGGGGCACAGTTACTCATTTAAACATTGAGCAAATTAACAAAACTAACAGAACTCGACTTATCGTGTTTTTACTCTCGAGCGGCACTATTTTGGCAATGTATGGCGCATTAGTTGCGGCTGAAATTATGAACATAGACTTATTTGGAGGGCTTCTTTAATGAAAAATACTATTGAGAAAGCTCTTCAAAAACAAAAAGAAGCGAAAGCAGCAAAGCAAAGTGAAATAATTGAAGAAAAACTGGAAGACACTGCACAGTCGAATTTATCTGAAGACTCTAAGGTCACGATTGATAAACCTGCGCCTGCTGAACTTGCGCCGCCGGCTGAAACAGTTGTTGCTGAAGAGAGGGAATTTACTAATAAGAAATCTCCAGTCGACGAATTTGTTATCGATTTCGCACGCCTTGATAAGAATGGGCATATCTCACTAAACGGTGAAAGAAAGCAAATTAACGAAGAGTACCGCGAAATAAAGCGTAAGCTTTTAGCAAATGCTTTTGGTTCATTAGCGAAAACCCTTCACAACCCGAACATTATTATGGTTACCAGTAGTCGCCCTTCTGAAGGGAAGACATTCACTGCAACCAACCTGGCAATGAGTATCGCATCAGAGCAGGATAAAACAGTACTGCTAGTGGATGCTGATGTACTTAAGCCTAACGTATTAAATACTTTAGGGTTAGAGCGTCGTAAAGGGCTGATGGAATACTTGACCGGGGACGTTGACGATATTTCAGATGTGCTGTACCCAACCAACATCGATAAGCTGAAAATTATTCCTGCAGGAAAGTCGCACCATTTATCTACCGAATTGCTAGCAAGTCAAAAAATGCATGACACTGTGAATGAATTTGCTAACAGATACCCAGATCGAATAGTTATTTTTGATACGCCTCCTCTCATTGGTATAAACGAGAGTGCTATTCTCGCTAATTTTGCAGGACAAGCGGTTGTTGTCGTTGAAGAGGGCAAAGCAAAAATAGGCGATATTAAAATGTCTGTGGAGCGATTGAACCCAGAAATGGCCATAGGATTTGTAGTGAACAAGTCTGTACATAACGACACCGATGGAAGCGGATATTATGGGTATTATTACTCAGAGCGCAGCGAATAGGCGCGATACAATGCGTAAAAGTAGAATAATAAAGCCGACAATTGTTGCCGCAGCCGTTGCAACCAGTCTACCGGCTTTTGCAAAGCTTAATGTTAATGCTATTGCAACAGCTGAAACAATCTATCAAAGTGTCGATACTAAGGAAAATGGCAACCGTTCACTAACAACAGTGACTGTGGCGCCAAGAGTAAACGCAACTTATCAAACAAGAACATTTCAAGGGTTGTGGTCTGGTACCTATACCCATCTTGAGCGCGATAACAACGATGCTAGCCAGCGACAAGATTACGCAGAGTACAGCTATTCTGCTCAGTGGGAACCTCTTGAAAATTTATTATCTTTTCAAGCCGCTGGGGCATTAAGTTATCAAAACACTAATGCTTCAAATTTTCTAGTCACAGATTTCATTGCAAATTCTGACAGCTTAGCAAAAACACGCTCAAACAGACTCTCATCAACGCTTACGCTTGACCAAGGCGACTGGATAAGAGGTCAAGGCACAGCGTCGTATTCAGATACCGCATCTGAACGCTCTTTAACTAACAATAACGCTCTAGACAATGACAGCTATCAACTGGCTGGTAATTTAATTAATGGCGATGAAGCTAAGTATTTTATCTGGTCAGTGACCGGTACTTATCAAAATACCGAGCGGGGGCAAGCAAACAGTGGTGATTTTGAGTCTCGAACCGGTGATGGGTATATAGACACTAGAATTTATGGCGACTGGGCGTTTCGTTTAACCGCTAGGCACGAAGCAAACCAAATATCTGACAGAGACGATACCAATAGCTTAGTTAGAGAGTTTAATTCCTACGGAGTAGGTTTAACTTACCGCCAAGCTGAAAACCGCTACATTTCCGTCACGGCTAATACCAGTGATTCTGACTTAGAGGAAGATGATAACGAGACCTTCATCGGCTTGGACATGCAATGGGCATTAAGCACCCGCACTCGTATAGCTGCCACATACGGACGTCGTTTCTATGGTGAATCGGCATCAGCAAATATCAGCTACAACTCAAAATATTTACGAACATCATTTGGCTATTCAGAGGACGTAACAAACACCTCTCGACTACTTGCCAACCCAGAGAACTTAGGCGTATTCGTTTGCCCCACGGCCATAACATCCATCGCCGATTGCTTCCAACCTAACAGTTTAAGCTATAGACCCAATGCAGGTGAGCAACTGGTTCAGCTTACGTCTCAAAACGTAGAGTTCGACGATAATATCATCTTAAGAAAAAGCTCTAACTTCCAGGCGGGTTACGACTTTTCTCGCGTTACCCTCGCTTTTTCTTGGCGTTATTCTGAAGATGACTACCTAGATGAAGATAGGCTAAGACGCACCTACTCGTTTGGTACCAACCTAGCCTATAAAATTGGTAGTTATACAAACCTAACAAGCAGTATAACTTACGCCAACATTACAGGTCAGGGTGCAGAAGAAGTATTTAGAGGCGAAAGCGACAACTGGAATGCATCCATTGGTTTAGAAAGAGAGTTCGGTCGCCGGTTAAAAGCAAGCATTGATGCTAGATACCTTAAGCAAGAGGGAGATTTGAATGCGGGCATATCTCAGTTTGGTAACAACTACACTGACCGTCGTATAAGTGCATCCATCACCTATACATACGATTGATTGTTTGAAGCGCTACCACCCGTCTAACACTACTAGAGCCTCCTCAATCACATGCTGGAAGCTCTTCAAAGGCGTTGGCTGAGAGAAAGTTCAGCAGCCCCCCTATCTAGGGCGTTTTTAAAATGACTTGGCTGAATAAACTTGGCTTTAGCGATTCAGTTACGTCGGTATGGTTACAAATATTCTCTAGTAGCTATGCTACCCCTCACTCTTTCTTATCATCACTCTTAAGCCGCACATACGTCTTAAACTTCTTCTTCATAAGTTTATCTACGTACTGCGTCATTTTCACTTTTTGTGAAATGGCGTCATCTAAGGCATCGACTAATTCAGCCAGCATATCCAAATAATATTTGGTGTCGCGAATAACATTACCTTTCGGCGTCATAATCGTTTGGCTTTCGGGGTGGTCGGCAAAGCCCATATGTTCAGTCACTTCCGCGCCCGTTTTATCTGGCTCGAACATTTCGGCTTTTACTTCTTCAATAACCTCGTTTACCGCATCAGCATCGAAGCTCTCTAGTTCTTCTAAAAAGCCATAAAGCATTACCCTGTCCATCAGGGTATTAATTTTACGAGGTATGCCGCGGGAGAACATATGAATGCGTTCTAACGCTTCATCACTAAATAGTGCAGACCCGTTCCAACCAGCGTGATGCAAACGGTATTCGATATACTCTTTACACTCTTCTAAAGAAAGTGGTGCCAAATGACACGACGCCACAATACGCTGCCTAAACTGCTCCATATTCGGCGCACGCAGAATAGGCTGTAGTTCCTCCTGACCAAGTAAAAAGCTTTGGATAAGCGGCTTGCCGTTTAGCTGAAAATTGCTCAGCATTCTGAGCTCTTCGATAGTCTCAAGCGGCAGATTTTGGGCTTCATCTACAAGTAATAAAGCACGGCGCCCCGCTTTATTTAAGTCGTACAAGAAAATTTCTAGCGCTTTAAGAATGTCCGCTTTTGAACGCCCCTCAGTAGGGATATCAAATTTTGACGCGACCATTTTCACCAGTTCGTCTGGAGAAAGCTTTGGCGTAACTATTTGCGCTGCCGCAATATCGTCTTCAATTTCTTCAAGCAGACTGTTTGCAACAGTGGTTTTACCCGTTCCAATTCCACCGGTAATAACAATAAACCCCTCGGCCTGTGACAGGCCATATTGCAGATACGACATGGCGCGCTTGTGCCATTTACTTGCAAAGAAAAATTCTGGGTCTGGGGTTAACTGAAACGGTTTCGAGTTAAGTCCATAGTAACTTTCGTACATGCTATTTACCGTTATTCCATTAGAAATGTGTATTTACAACCAGCGCTTAGAGTTGGTTAAGAAGAGCGCGTTACGTTTTACCTATTCTTTTAATCTGTATGGTAACCAACAACGCGCCGTTATCGAAGTATTATCTTTATAGCTCCCACTAAAGGCTTATCGCAGTTTGTTTTCAGTAATGCGCTCGATGATGCCAGTAGTCGATACGCCATCTTCAAACGTTAGTACTTTTACCTCACCACCATTTGCCTGCACTTCAGTGCCACCTGCAATCTCTTCAATTTTGTAGTCACCGCCTTTTACCAATACATCTGGGAGTAATCGGGCAATAACTCGCTGAGGCGTATCTTCTTCAAAGGGTACAACCCAATCGACTGCGCTTAACCCTGCTAATACTGCCATACGTCGGCTAACGTTATTCACTGGGCGACCTGGGCCTTTTAGCTTGGTTACAGACGCATCAGTGTTAACTGCAACGATTAAGCGGTCACCAAGCTGTGCCGCTTCTTCAAGATAGGCAACGTGACCAGAGTGCAAAATATCAAAACAACCATTGGTCATAACTATCCGCTCTCCTCGGGCTTTGGCAGCTTGAAGCGCTATCTCTAGCTGGTCTTCATTCATCACGCCGCCATCTAAATGCACCGACTGTTCACCTAACGCCAATGCTAGCTCTGTATTGGTCACAGTTGAGGTACCCAGTTTTCCAACAACAACGCTTGCTGCTAAATTAGCGAGCACGCAAGCTGCTTGAAGTGGCAAATTACAGGCTATAGCAACCGCTAAAGTTGATACTACGGTATCCCCTGCCCCGGTTACGTCATAGACCTCCTTTGCTTTTGCTGGCAAATGAAATTCGGTGTTGTCGCCGTCAAACAATGTCATGCCGTCTTCTGAACGCGTAACAAGAAGAGCACTTAAATTCAGCGATGCTTTTAATGACAGCGCTTTTTCTACCAGCACTTGTTCACTACCTATCTCGCCCACAATACCGCGAAGCTCATCCATATTAGGTGTAACTAATGTGGCACCAGCGTATTTACCAAAATCACTGCCCTTTGGATCTACTACCACACGCTTATCCTTGCTTCGTGCTTTCTCTATAAGAGCTTGTGGGTTGCTTAAACAACCTTTTGCGTAGTCGCTTAAAATAACAACGTCAGCATTGTCTAGCGCTCTATCGAAAGCTAATTCCAATGCCGATTTGTCTGCCTCCTCAAAACTCTTTTCAAAATCTAAGCGCAAAAGCTGCTGATTTCTGCTCATTACTCGAAGCTTTGTAATGGTATCGAAGCCATCCACTTCGAAGAACTCACAGCGAATGTCGTGAGTTTCCAATCGCTCTTTTAATATGTTGGCATTTTCGTCTTTACCGCACATTCCCAGCAAAGTTACCTCAGCCCCAAGAGTTGCTACGTTTACTGCAACGTTTGCGGCGCCACCAGCTCGGTCTTCTGAACTATTAACGTTCACCACTGGCACGGGTGCCTCAGGTGATATACGCCCCGTACCACCGCTCCAATAACGGTCTAACATTAGGTCGCCAACAATAAGCACTTTTGCTTTACTAAAATCTGGTAATATCATGCTAGGAGTAACTTTTTAGACATTGAGTACATTGGCACAGAGTATAACAGCCAAGACAGGCAATACCCACCAACCAAACGTAAATCCCCCTTGGTATCTTTATATGGTGGAGAACAAACTCGGACAGATTTATACGGGTATTACTACCGACCCTAAACGTCGAATAGCTCAGCACAGGGGGCTACTAAAAGGCGGCGCAAAGGCGCTTAAAGGTAAGTCTCCGTTAATCTTAAGGGCTGTATTTGAAGTTGCCGACAAAGCTCAGGCAGCAAAACTTGAACATGCAGTTAAACAAATGAGCCGCCCTCAAAAAAACGGCATCATTCAAAAAAAGCAGTTCAATGGATTGTCATGTATAAAATCAGCGTTTGAAGAATAAGAGTTTGGCTACAGAATTGTCGCCAAACTCCATCTAATTAGAGCGCTAAAGATTTAACATTGTGAAAGCCAGGTTTGTGGAAAAACCACAAGTTGCTTAATTAGCCACCTAGAACTCCATTAATGATCATCGCATTACCAATGCTTAACGTAAAACCTAAAGCAGCTACACCTACATTGTGTTGATGGTCCACTTCTTGTCGAAAATTCATACCAAAAAGAATGATTTTTTTATTCGCTAGAACCAATAAATGAAGCGCGATAGCCAAGCACACACTCACAATCAACCACCCCGTTACGTTACTCACATAGCCAGATGGATTGTAGATAAGTAAGTTCTTTGCCGCTGAAACAATCATAGCAGTACCAAGCAGGTTGCCACTATGCTCGATAGCGAGCGCTAACTGTCCTTTCTCAAGCGCTCCTTGAAATGAGTCATTTTGATTATCACGCGCATACCTAAACTCTAAAATTCGTGTCATCACTAGTAGCATAGTCAGAACTACGGTAAAGCCCGTGACTATGGCAATCAACGCATTCATGTCGCTACCATCAACCCATATCATAATATTGCGCAGCACTATTGCGCTTGCTACTAAGCTTGCAGCATCAACGAGCGCCACACTTACGCTTCGTTCGGCAATCATTGTGTGGGTGTCTAGTTTGTTAAGCACTAGCTTGTCGTGAGCAAAGCGCCCAAATTTCACTAAAATAATACCCACTATGCCAAAGGTAACCATACCAATGGCTGCTTCTCGGTAGCCTACGCCTATATGCCGGCCAACGACTGAACTTAATACAATGCACAGAGACAACATGCCTCCAGCAATGCTAATCCCAAATGCAAAGTTATCTTTAACACCAAGTTCTTCAGTTACTGAATACTTTCTAAATGCGCCAGTCAGCCATTTCATAATCATCAGTAGCACTAACGCTATTGCCACATCTATGGCAAGGTAAATCAATAGTTCCTGCGTTAGAGGTACTAGTTTTAATAAGGCTTCCACGTTATCTTTGCTCCTTGAACATACAAAGTTCCTTGCTGATTGCCCTTCTGTAATCATTGTTGTCGTAGTAATAACAATTGGGGCAGCAGCATCCATCCTTGCTAAATTGTTACAAGGATGACAGCGAACTTGTTCAGATTTATTTTAATAAATGCCCGAAGCAGTCACCGTCATTGTCCAAGACGGTAAAACTCAGCAGGCTATGAATACCCTCAATAAAAATGAGAGTATTCATTATTTTATACGATCGATTTCTCTTAAGACGCGAGCATTATGCCAATAGACAACGAAAATAGCATGACAAACCTAGAGCAAGCCGAAAAATTATGGGCGCAGTTGCTAGATTCACCGGCGCTAACCGAAACCGATCAACTCATTGCAGAGAACCATCGCGAAGCACTTTTAGTCGCTTTTGCTCGCTCTGCTTTCCTAGCCGAAACACTGGTACAAAAGCCTGCGTTTATCTCCAGAGTTGTTGAGCTTGTGTCTGACTCAAACGCTACTTGCTTCAGCACTGAATTAAAAGCAAAGCTCGAATCACTAAAGAGCGAAGACGAGTTTTTGAAGGTACTTCGCGAATACCGCAATCAAGAAATGGCGCGTATCACTTTCTTAGATGTGCTCAACAAACAGCATATAGAAACTTCGCTTGCACAAGTCTCGGCATTGGCAGATGCGCTGATAACAAGCGCTTATCATTGGATTTACCAGCACATAGCTCACCGATATGGAACGCCAAAGAGTAACAACCAAGATATGCACATGTACATTCTTGGTATGGGCAAGCTGGGTGGGCGAGAACTCAACTTTTCATCAGACATTGACTTGATATTCGCTTACCCAGAAAAAGGCGAAACTAGCGGCGGCAAGAAAGCCTTGGAGCATCAGCAGTTTTTTACCAAACTGGCTCAAAAGCTTATTCAAGCACTAAATAAAGTTACTAACGATGGGCAAGTATATCGCGTTGATATGCGCTTACGTCCGTTTGGAGATTCCGGTCCCCTTGTAATGCATTTCGCTGCCTTAGAGGACTATTACCAAGACCAAGGCAGGCACTGGGAACGCTTTGCCATGATCAAAGCGCGGGTTATCAATGATGACCACTCAGACGATGTAAAATGGCTGAACAGTATTTTGCAGCCATTCACGTTTAGACGTTACCTAGATTTCACTACTCTTGATGCGCTGCGCAATATGAAAAAGCTCATAGCTACCGAAATTCGCAGGCGACGCTTAAGCAACAACATCAAACTGGGTGCTGGCGGTATTCGAGAAGTCGAGTTTTTTGCGCAAAGTTTTCAACTAATCCACGGCGGTCGTGAGCCCGCATTACAAAGTAAGTCTTTACTTCGCACTTTAGATGCTTTGAGCGAATTGGATATAGTAGAAAGCGACGTAACAAAGCAGCTTAAGCAAGACTATTTGTTCTTGCGAAAAGTAGAGCACACGTTACAACAAAGCCAAGACCGCCAAACTCAAACACTGCCTGACGAGCCGTGGCAACAAAATGCGCTGATTGATGTGATGGGTTTTGCTAGCTATAGCGACTTTTTAACCCATTTAGACAGCACTATGGCGCGTATTCATAGTCACTTTAATGAGCTAGTTGAAGAGTCTCATGATACGCACTCGGAAGAAGATCAGTTGTTTATTGCTTGTCAGGATGCATGGCGTCTTTCGTTACAAGAAGATGAGTTTACTGAAACCTTCAGTGCTTACCTATCATCCAAGGACATTAATGACATCTTCTCAATCCTTGTAGCTTTCAAAGAAAAACAACGAAATTATCGTATAGGTCAAAAAGGCGAGGACACGCTGAATAAGTTGCTGCCTGAAATTTTGTATGTGCTAATTAATCAGCACCCCAATCACACGGCGCAAGTATTAAGCCGTTTGCTCGGCGTGATCGAAGCCATTACGGGGCGCACAACCTATTTGGATTTATTGTTAGAAAACCCAGATGTACTCAAACAGCTGGTAAGACTTTGCGAGAGAAGTGACTGGATTGCCCAAGAAATTAGACGATTTCCTCTCTTACTGGATGAGCTACTCACCCCACTCTATCTAGGGCAGCAAAACACTGACATTCAAACCAGTAAGCAGGAATATCAGCTCGAGCTGCGCGAGACTATGCTGCGTATTGAGCAAGATGACGTTGAAATGTTGATGGATGGACTGAGGCAGTTCAAGCTTTGCCAGCAGCTTCGTATCGCGGCCAGTGACATCAGTGAATCCCTGCCTATTAATAACGTAAGCGATAAACTTACCGTATTAGCGGAAGTTATTTTAGAACACGTTTTACATGCAGCATGGATGCAAATGCGACAGCGCTTTGGCGTTCCTTCGCATCTTGAGGGTAATGACAAAGGCTTTGCCGTTATCGGTTACGGTAAATTGGGCGGCTATGAGTTGGGGTATGGATCGGATTTAGATTTGGTTTTTATACACAACGCGCCCCGTTCAAGTAGTACAGACGGTAAAAAATCGATTGAGGCTCAACAGTTTTATATTAAGTTGGCCCAACGGATTATGCACTTGCTTAATACGAAAACACTGTTTGGACAGCTATACGAAACCGACTTGCGTTTGCGCCCTTCTGGCAACGCTGGGCTATTGTGCTGTCATATAAACGGTTTCGAGAAATACCAAGTAGAGGAAGCCTGGACATGGGAGCACCAGGCGCTGGTGAGAGCAAGAGCTATCTGCGGCGACGCATCGCTTTTGGAAGACTTTACACAGGTAAGACATTCCATTCTCAGTCAATCTAGAGATCCCCAGACACTGTCGCAAGATGTCTGCAAAATGCGCATTAAAATGCGAGAACACCTGCTGGCTAAAGATAATGAAAAAGTGGACTTAAAACAATGTGAAGGAGGCATTACAGACATTGAGTTTATGGCGCAATATCTTGTATTAGCCTATGCCTGGAAAGTAAAAGGAATGACCGAATATCCAGATAACCTGAGAATTTTTGACGTGGCTGCCAACGCGAACATTATTGATACGCCCACAGCACAAAAACTTCAAAAGGCGTACCTGCGGCTTCGAGAGCAATATCATCACCTAACGCTAGCAGACACAAAATATGCTGATCAAAGTGAAGAGCTAGATGTTATACGCGAGCAAGTAACACAACACTGGAACGCATTATTTGGCAAGTTCGATGAGTGAGCCTATAAACGCGCTACCCGCGAACTCGACGACATTGATTTTTAAGAAAATCTGTTTCTTCTGCCGTTACAACTAAAGAGCGCTGCTCAGCACACAGGTAAGCTGTGACTTCACCTTCAAAACTGCTGTCAATGGCGCTTGCAATTTTAGCTAATGAGCCCGCTACCGTGTTATCCAGTTGAAATTGATGTTTAATGACGAAGTCCTGTTCAAGGTTCCAAATTAACTGCATCCCTTCTGCCTGTGCATACTGTGAAATTGCCTCGCGAAGCGTATTACCTTCTGCGAAGGTGCGATATTTGTGCTCACCGGTCCAGTTTTTTTCAACTGGACGAGTTTGACTGGACATTTTCGCTAACTTACTATCGAGGTTAGGGTCTACACCGGCAATATCCAGCACAAAATCGCCCTGCTCATCTTCTAATGGATCCGTTGAGGACATACGAAAATCACGATAAAACTCGCTAAGGCCTTTTGATACAGACTTCTCTTCTTTCTGTGATGCGGGTGTGGGTGACTCTTCATGTGTCTGAAGTATATAAATCAAAACACCCGCAGCAATAACAAGTACCACAGCGATAGCAATTTGCTTTGCCCAAAATGAAGAGCTTGAATAACTCGTCTGTCCCATAACCTACCAATCTGTAATCACGCTAGAAGTCGAGCGGAGTTACTATCTCTGCTCGAGTTCGTCCCAATATTCGTATTTTAGCCGAAGCGGCTATATTACGCCTTTATCCTATTTATCTATTTTTACAGGAGCAACTGCTTACGGCGAGATTTAGCGTAAATAATGTTTTTACTTACGCTTGCCCTATATGACTGAGGCATTTTCACCCGCCTTTTTAACAAGGCTTCCTTATCGATGACAGCCAATCGCTGCAATAACGCAGTTTTATAAAGAGGAACTTAGAAAAAACGCTACAATGACTTATAAAGCGATTCTGGATTAGTCTCAGGGCGCGTCTTGAAACGCTTATGCATCCATAAGTAGCTCTCTGGCTGCTCTTTCACGGCGCTGTCAATGTGCTGATTTAAAAGTGTTAAAGCCTCAACATCTTCCATTGCGCCCAGTTCAGAAAGCGGCGGGTATATTTTTATCTTATATCCACGCTTAGTATATTGAGAGGTGATAATCATTGGCTCCGAATTGGTGCGCCTAATAAACATTAGCGTTGCTGTGGTGGTTGCTGTTTCTTCCACGCCACCAAATGGCACGAAAATGCTTTGTCTTGGGCCGTAGTCTTGGTCGGGCAAGTACAAACATAGCTCTTTATCATCAAGTGCTGCGATAAGTGCCTTAGCATTGCGTTTATCAATCATGTACTTATTAGAGCGATTGCGCCCGTGATACTGAAGATAATCAACCAGCGGGTTGTTGTGTTTTCTGTAAAAGGCAATACTTGGATGGTAAAAGCCAATGCCGCGACACGCAAACTCTAGGTTCATATTGTGTAACGCCATACCAAAAACACCTTTGCCTTTAGCAAGGGCTGCTTCTACGTGCTCAGTACCTTCAATTTCAATAGCGCGCTTTACTCGCCAATCAGGCCACCACCACCCCATGGCGGTTTCAAACAGTGCCATACCCGTTCGCCTAATGTTTTCCTTGTAAAGTGCGTTCACTTCATTTTCTGACAATGATGGGTTCCAAAGTTCTAGATTACGCTTCGCAACTTTCGCACGTTTTGGCACCGCTAACGCGATCAGTTTTCCTGCACCACCACCAATAAATCGAATAACAGGTAAAGGTAGCCAGGTTATAGTGTAAAGAATGAAAACGCCTAACCAAACGGGCCAGAACTTAGGGCCGAGGAATGCCAATTTAAACTTAGGAGCTTTAATTGCCGCCGCCAATGTATCTTTCCTATGAAGTGAAGTGGAAGGCATTGTATCAGAAGGTTTTTGGCGGGGCTAATTGGGCTAGTTGATCACTACAGAGTGTACAATAAACGAAGTGACGCCAAGCATAACGCAAGCGGTGACAGAGTTATATTATTCGCTAAATACCACCACTTGGTCTTTACATTTATTTTATCATCATCTGTCAACTGATGAAGCAAGAATAAATGAAACTGTAACTCAATATTCTTTATCGATTTGCTTTAGTTTCTTTTCAAAAGACTCATACTGTTCTTTAGAATCATAATCAAAGCGATACTGGTTATGAAAGCCAAACTGAAGCTTCACGTTAACGTCTTCGATGTACAGCGTGTATCCGTCGTGGTCAGTAAACGCAGTTATCCCGTTAAGCTTATACTGCTCGTTTTCTTTCGCGCCATGTTGGCGAATCTTATCGAAAACCTGAAGTAAGAACTTGCTGTCTAATTCGTTTTTCATTGTAAATCCATAGTTGTGAATTTACTTATTTTTACATCTGCAAACGGGTTTTGGATTTAAATATATCTCTAGTTCTTTTCTATCCGTTGAAAAAACATCCAAGTAATCATGCTATATAGAAAAGCATTTCATGCATTAAGGGGCGGCAAAGAACAGCCTAAACGTAACTTACCGGTCTCAAGCTCATTGCCTATTTAGAAGTTGTAGCGAAACCCAAGGTTGACGATGTGAGCTGAGAAATCATCTTTACCACCAAAATAGGTATATTCCACACGAACCATTGACTGCAGGCCAAGATAATAGTCAAAGCCCAAACCGGCAAGCCCAGCGATAATAGTGTCATCATAACCGCAAATGACAGCATCACTACCACAAGCAGAACTTTCTATAGACGCATGTTCGATGTCAACGCTTGCTAAACCTACTTTGTAATAAAGTTCGCCCTTTTGACTACTTGCTTTTCCTAGTAGCGCCAAATATGGGCCTTTCGATGAAATTGATTGTTCATCATTGTCCGTATCAATTAGAGAGATGTATCCCCCTTCCACATACCACTGACGATGGAACTGGTATCCTAGCGCAGCGGAGTAGCTGACGTCGGCTTCACTATCTACTTCAGTATCTACATTTCCATATCCAATATTCGCCACTGCGTACCCATTTGCTACGGCTAGCCCAGAGAAAACTAAGCTCGCTATGGCCGCACTACCAATAACAGTTTTGGCGAAAGATTGTGAAAGACTACGCATTTTTTACTTCTCCTTGTTAAAGAGCGCTAACTATAAAAGACAATGAGGATAAATAAAACGCGCTTCGCGAAAATTAAGGTTCGATAACGGTCACTTATCGGTTTATCTGTCCCGAACGACCAACCTTGTACATTTTTCGACCATTAAATTTGAGTAATGTTAAACGTTTGTTTCAAAATTTCGTACAAAAAAGGCGTAGTAGTAAATATTAATTACAGATAAATCAGCATGTTGTCACAAAATTTGATCTTTTCAAAATAAGGTGTAGTATTAACTAAAACAACTGGTCAGATGAGCGGATGAGTTATTATGAGTATTAGAACTAGCTTAAAGAAAGTATTACCCCCAATTTCAATCACAGAACAAGAAGCCCTTGATGCGGGTGACGTATGGATTGAATCTTCTATCTATCAGGGTAAGCCTGACATGCAAGCGCTACGCGACATCCCTCAGGCGAAACTGAGCGCGGATGAGCAAGCATTCATGGATGGTCCAGTAACTGAATTGCTGAACATGATCGATGATTTCGAGCTTGGCAACGGCAAACACATTCCTCAAGAAGTGTTAGACTTCCTTGGTAAGAATCGTTTCTTCTCAATGATCATTCCAAAGAAATTTGGCGGTCTTGAGTTTAGTCCGTATGCAAACTCAACTATCGTAGCAACCATTGCAGCTAAAAGTGGTGCAATCGCGGTAACAGTTATGGTACCTAACTCGTTAGGCCCAGGTGAGCTTCTAATGCACTATGGTACGAACGAGCAGCAAGACTACTGGCTACCTCGCCTAGCGGACGGTCGCGACATCCCTTGTTTCGCGCTAACAAGCCCAGAAGCAGGTTCAGACGCAGGTGCTATTCCTGACGCGGCCATCGTTACCAAAGGCGAATATAACGGCGAAGAAGTGCTTGGTTTACGCGTTAGCTGGGACAAGCGTTATATTACGCTTGCGCCTATTGCAACTGTACTTGGTCTAGCATTTAAAGTATTCGATCCAGACCAACTACTTGGCGACAAGTTAGAGCTAGGCATCACTTGTGCCCTTCTTCCTAAGTCGCACCCAGGTGTTGAGCTTGGTAATCGTCATGACCCAATGGGCGTTCGTTTCTACAACGGTACTACTCGTGGTCAAGACGTATTCATCCCAATGGACTTCATCATTGGTGGTCAAAAGAACATCGGTCGTGGCTGGCAGATGCTTGTTAGCTGTCTAGGTGCAGGACGTGGTATTTCACTTCCGGCAATGGGTGTAGCTACAGCGCAATCTGCGTTTAAAGGCACAGTTGAATATTCTTTCGTACGTGAGCAGTTTGGTCTTCCAATAGGTCGCTTCGAAGGCATTCAAGAGAAAATGGCAGACATCGCAGGCAAGACATTCTTACTTGAAGCGATGCGTGTTCTAACAACTGAAGGTCTAGGCCTTGGCGTGAAGCCGTCAGTTGTAACGGCAATTGCGAAGTATCACATGACCGAACTTGGTCGTGACGTTATGAACTCTGCGATGGATATCCAGGCAGGTAAAGCGATTCAGCGCGGTCCTCAGAACACATTAGCAGGCGGTTATGCTGCACTTCCTATCGCAATCACGGTAGAGGGCGCGAATATTCTTACTCGTAACCTAATGATTTTTGGTCAAGGTGCAATGCGTTGTCACCCTTACCTAAAAGATATGGTTGATTTAATCCACAGTAACGAAAGTTCTGCGGATGCAGAATTCAACAAGGTACTTCGTAAGACCGTTGGTTTCAGCGTTAAAAATGCGTTCCGCAGCTTAGGTAAAGGCTACCTTCCTTTCTTACGTGAAAGCGAGTCTGCATTACCTGAAGTTCGTAAATACGAGAAGCGTGTAAACAGCATCTCAGCAAAACTAGCGCCACTGGCCGACCTTTCTCTCGCGGTACTAGGCGGTGACCTTAAGAAAGCTGAGCTTCTATCAGCGCGTCTAGGTGACGTAATGAGCTACCTGTACGGTGCGATGGCAGCAATTCGTTTCTACGAGCAGCGTATCGAAGATAGAAAGCTTGCGCTTCCGTACTTTGAATACGCAATGCAGTGGTCTTTACAGCAAGCTGACCAGGCAATTGTTAACTTTATCAACAATTTCCCGAACACGGCGACACGTGGCTTAATGCGTCTTCTTACAAATACCTACACCAACAGTGTTGCGGGTATCAGCGATGACCTAGTGCGTGAGCTTTCTATCGCGTCTATGCAAGATAACAGCGTGAAAGAGCAGCTTACTCACCTTGTTCGCGTTACGCCTGGAGATGGCAACGACATCAACGAGCAAGCGTTTAAAGCGAAGCACGCGGTAGCGCATCTTCTTGGTAAAGTGCAAAAAGCACTTCGCAAAGAGCCTGTTGTACCGTTTATTTCTTTCGAGCACGCACTTAACAAGCTACAAGAGAAAGGCGTTGTAACTGCTGATGAAGCCGCTAAGCTTCACGACTACAACGAGAAGCGTAAGCTAGCAGTTCGCGTAGACGAGTACACATTTGATATGGAACTTGTTCCTGCGTCACAAACGCTCAAAGCTATTGATGGCGGTCAAAACGCCGCATAAGCATTTAGCTGAAAGCTTAATGAATATAAAGCCCCGTCAGTAGACGGGGCTTTTTTTATGTTACTTGCCATTTCTTTTCATTGTTCGTTTTGTGCTCTACCATTAAGGGATTAGGTTAGTCGCTGAAAGGATCGCGCGGTGAAAAGAAAGTGTAAGTTTCCTGCTTTAACCGCTAAGAAACTTTTTCCTCTTTTTATTACACTTCTAGTCTCATCGCTCAACGTCGTTGCGGAACACGAGGGTTCACATTTTGTCATTGGTGAGTTAAATCATCCGCGCGTAAATAATTTTTATAAACCTCTGATTGAACGGGCTTATCGCAGTATTGGAGTTGAAGTCACTTTCGAAAAAGTTGGAGGGGAGCGCGGCCTGCGGCTTCTAGCTCAAGGTATGACGGATGCAGACGTCGTTCGTTTTGATGTTGTTGCTCAGCATGATAACAATATCGTAATTGTTCCTCCCGCGCTTTCTCATGGCGCATCTTTTCTGCTTTGTATCAGGGGAGCGAAATGTAGTAAGGATGTTATTGAAAACCCTGACAACGCCATAGCAGCTACCACACGTTTTTTCGTTAATATGGGTAAGCAATCCCGTGCGTTAAAAGCCAATATATTTGAATTTGATGACTTCCACCATGTTATCGATCTGCTGCTCAGCGGGCGCTTTGATTACGCGATAATGCCAAGTGATCACACTGAAGAAGACATTTTCAGACAGTTAGGAATAGAGTTTATTCCCCTCGTCGAACATGAGATTGTGCATGTAATACACAAAAAACATAGTCACTTAATTGACGATTTATCAGAAGCTATTGCAAGGGAGCTCGCACTTTCAAGCCAACAACAAAACTAAAAAAAACGCCCACTTCGAGAAGTGGGCGTTTCACTATTGTGTATACGCTAACGTGCTTTCCCGTTAAAACACGTGTTATTAGTCAAACATATACTTTAGAGAAAGCACTGTTGTACGACCGTTAAGAGGACGCGCTCGAACATAACTACCCACTGCCGCAGAACCTTCTTCTGACTCAGTAATGATGAACTCATCAGTTGCATTGTTCATGTTAAGTGACACTGAGAACTGATCGTTAACCCAGTAGGTAGCAAATAAGTTTACAAGCGTGTAGCCATCTTGCTTCAGGTCATTATTGTCTTGCACGAAGTACTCAGTAGAGCCTTGTAGTGAAGCGCCAACAGACCAAGTGTCAGTTACGTACTCAGGGGTAATTGTCCAAATCCAATCCGCTTGACGGCGAGGCGTGTTACCAACCAATGCAGGGTTATTAACGTCGTCACTAATCTCAGCGTCAGTCCATGTTAAGTTACCTGACATCACAAAGTTGTCAGTTGCATTCCAACGACCTTCTAGCTCAAGACCAGTTGCTTCGTATTCACGCATGAAAGTTAGACCACTTGTTACTTCTGCTTGCGTATCTTCAGTAACAGTATCAAACAAAGTAGCGTTAACCATTAGGTCTTTAGTACCGTACTTATAACCAATTTCGAACTGCTTGGTAGTGTCGTAACCAGAAGTTGTGCTTGTTAGGCTACCATCCGCGTTCAACGTACCGCCAATTTGAAGTAGGCGGTCAGCAATGGCACGGCCACCTTTAGAGTAACGAGCGAAGAACGTTTGGCTATCGCTCAGTAGGTATGAGCCACCAATTGAGTAAGACGTGTTGTTTGCACTGTAATCTACGATTTGAGACGCCGCACCAGCACGGTTTAGGTTGATTACACCACCGCGGATAAAGCCGCTATTAGTTGCAGAAGCATCTTCAATTTGCTCAATTACACCGTTACCGTTTAGGTCGAAGTCAGCATTACCACCACAGCAAGAGCTAATAAGCTCGCCAGAAGCTTCTGTGGTATCGTGACGTACCGACGCATCAATTAAAATGTTGTCCGATAACTCAAAGCCAACGTTCATATAAGGTGCTTTGGTCACGTAGTTAAGGTCCCATTCCCAAGAAAGGAAGCTTGCTGATAGAAGACCATCAGACACTAGCTCAACACCGTCTGCATCTGTAATAGTAAGCAACTGAGAGTTGTCACCATCAAGTGTTTGAATAAACGTCTGCCAGCTTGACCAGCTTGTAGCGATGTCTTGATTTGAGTAGTAGTAACCTACTGTTAGGTCGATACCGTTATCAAACTCTTTACGCAAGCTGAAATCGTTGATCATGTTGCCAAGGTCGTTAATTCGCGTGTCAAACTGAAGATTTGTAAATGCTTGACCCGTATACACTTCACCTGCGCCAGGGCCGTTGGCTAATACTACGCTTGTGCTGTCACAATTTAGCGCATTGCCATCACCGTCGGTTGCACCTGCGCAAAGTGCTGAAGCAAAGTTTGAAACATCACCTGGGCCTGCAGGGAAACCATCAGTGAACGGTGCGATGAAGCCACCAGAAATGTCTGAAATACGGAATTTGTTTAATAAGAACAAGTTCTCAGCCACTTCCAAGTCTACTTCTACACCAAATGAGTTTACTTTTGACTCGATGCCGTCGCGAACGTCACGGTTTTCCGGATTACCGAAGCTGTCGAAAGTAGAAATATTCGTATTGTACGCTGAATTCAATGCTTGCGAGCTTGCATCGTAGCCTGGAACTGGGCCATATTCGCCATCACCTTTAACTAGTACTGGTGAAGGTAGGTACGTCGACACTTTGTCATCTAAGTTCTTGTAGAAGAAACGAATGTGACCGTTGTCTAGCATCTTCGTGATATTAAATTTAACCTGACCGCCTTGGTCACCATTGTAACCAGTTTCACGAGGACCTTCACCGCCACGAGCGAAACCTGCAATATGGTAATATAGGTCATCAGTGATTTCGCCACCGTAGCGGAAATCTAAACGAAACTCTTCATAGTCAACACCGAACGATGTACCGATAGCACCACCAGCTACTTCACCAGTGTTGCTAATCATGTTGATTACGCCGCCAGGCGAGTTACTTGCAAACGTTGACGCTGAACCACCACGTACAGCTTCTACATTAGCTACAGACCAGTCGTAGCGTAAGAAGTTGTCTGCATTACCGAAGTTGATGTCACCGTATTCCAACACAGGTAGGCCATCTTCATGTAGTTGCAGGAACTTTGAGCCACCTGTAGCAAGTGGAATACCGCGAATAGTTATGTTTGCATTACCGCCACCACCAGATGATTCAGCACGAATACCAGGCAGCGCACGGAAAACCTCAGCGGTAGAACGTGGTGCAAGTTTAACAATGTCTTCCTCGTCAAACGCGCTTACAGAAACACTTGCTTCTTGCATAGTTGCGCCACCAGGTGCAGCAGTCACAACGATTTGTTCAAACTTTTCTTTCGACTTTTTGTCAGCGTCCGATGTCGCAGCTTCTTGAGCGACAGCCGCTCCAGAAAGCGCGGTGCAAACGGCAAGAGTCAGTGCGTTGAGTGTGTGATGTTTTTTCATGTTTTTCTCCGGCAATGTGTTGGAGTTGTTAAATCCTAAGTAACCTATTTCCCTAGACTACTAGGGTGGATGGCAACACAACAAGCTTAATCGATTAAGAATCTATAACAAAAAAACAACATTGTAAACATCCTGTGAAATAATTTTTTATAGACTTTAGTGCGAATACTCCAGATGTTAACAATTTTAAGGGAATGAAGAGCCAAGGACTTTTTTCGATGATTTGGCTGAGTAAAAAATATCGATTAAGTTAATTTAATCGTAGTGAAATATAATTTATAAAGTGCAAAATTAGCTATTAATTTACCGGCAACGTTTATCGTATGAACTTTAGTTTTATTTAAAGCTATATGACGAAAGGCATACTATATTGCTATGGTTAACTACTGTGGTGTTGAGACCTTTTGGTCTTTGATGTACATTTTTTAGGCTGCCCACATGCAGTTTAAAAAAAAGAGAAATTATAACCCATTGTTTCTAAAGTTAAATTTTTAACGCTGTAAAAAAGGCACGCTAGTGTTCCATAAAGGAGCCAAGTTTGTAGGCTAAATATCATTAGGCCCAAATAGAAGATAGTTAATAATTGTACTGAAGGGGTATCTACATTCTCTGACCCGCATTATGTGCACCATACGCATTACTTATAGGTTTCAACAGGTTGAGTATACAAAACGACTTTATCTCGAAGATTGAAATAGAGAGAGACACAACTGACATGCTGATAGGCAACAGCTTTATCGGCTTTTTAATGACTGTTTTCGCCTTTTCGGGGCTCGTTTTCTTCTTTGATAACGTTGACCCATCGACGTTCACACACAAGCTACAAGTGTGGGCTGCTATGGTTAGCGTTTGTGTAGCCCGCCTGATGGACTCTCTTTACTGGCGCGTCAAGTTAGCCGGAAAGCCCTATAATCCTCGCCCCGCGTTAATACGATTTTCCGTTGGTCTCTATGTTACTGGAACGATTTGGGCGCTTTATTCTGTCCTTTTTTATCAGACCATGGCCACCATTGAGCTTGCGGCAACTATGGTGGTACTTGCAGCCATGGCTGGAGGCGCAGGAACAGTGCTATCACCAGATAAAAACCTTGCAGGGTTTTATTCAACAGCGCTTTTAGTGCCAGGGTGAGAGCATGAATGCTTAATTTTT